>PHAG01000011.1 GCA_002841625.1 Firmicutes bacterium HGW-Firmicutes-1
TGTCAACTGCTTTTTTTAGGAATATTATGTTACTCATAATCCTTCGCTTGCATCAAAATATCAACACTTTTTCATTCTGATAATTTGTACTTGCTCTTGACAGGAAGGCTAGTATATCATGCCTATACAACATATGTCAACTGCTTTCTTTAGGAATATTATAGAACCCTTATTCCTAACAAAATATCATCATTCTTTCAATATAATATTTTGTACTTGCCTCAAGCAGGAAGGTCAGTATATCATGCCTGGATAACTTGTGTCAATTACTTTTTTCATGATTGCATAATCCCTATCCGTTATACTATATTCACGAACATCAATTTATGATAATTTGTTTATCTTCTATTATTTAAGTTGGTACTCTATCATCTAACTTTTCTACAGGAAAGCTTTCATGTATCATCCAATAAAACTTCTATCAACAACACTATTTTCCCCTTAATATTCGTCTTTATCCAAAATATAATTTCTTAACTCTAACCCCTACCATCCAGTTCTACTGTCAGCTCAAGCAGAATGCCTTAGATTTGCACTCCCTCTTTAAAGCCAGTTTCTGAAAGATATACAATTTACTCACCCAATGCCTCCGATCTAGTATAATACCATGTTGTCCATAGTACTTGTAAATATTATACCACCTATATTCTTTCAACAATCCTCTTAATAAAACAAGCCTAAATTATACCTTCCACCGGTGCCAACTCGCTAACATTGACATATATTATACTAAAATCTATTCAAACGGAAAACAAAATGGACATAAGAAGTGATTTGAGCTCCTATAGCTTACAACCAAGTGCCGCAAAAACCCTATCTCACTCTACAAAATCAAAACCAATCATGGAATGCATAACACCTAGATGGTTGCTTACCTTTCTCCCATGGGTATCAGTAGAAGCAGGTATCTATAAAGTAAATAAAAGAAAGAATTATAATTTACTCTCCTATTCTAATGACCAGCAAAAAGAAGCATACCTTACTAATGATACAAGACAGTTATCAGAAATACCTCCCTTTAAATATATGAATCCTGAGGCGATTAATACAATTACACCTTATCTGACAAAAGAACAATTTGATGCAGGAACTACTGTTACTAAGGCTGATGCAGAAGGTGACAAGCTATTTATTGTTGCACGAGGTAAAGTTGAAGTTAAAACTACTGGTGCGAGAGGTGAAGAGATTAATATTGGTATTTTGGCTGAGGGAGATTACTCAGATATGGATGCCTTTATACAAAAGTCTAATCGTCGTGTAAGTATTACTGCAATCACACTTAGCATTTTATATAGCATAAAAAGAGAAGATTTTGAAACCTGGTTAGATTCCATTCCAAAGGATGTTCTGGATCAATTTAATCATGCAAATTCTCTATGGGATCAAACAAAAATGAGATCGAATGAGTATGGGGAAAAATCGATTGATGTTTACTCCGGAACACTTGGAGAAATTGATCTTCCATTAACATACCCAGATTACGAAGAACATCCAAAAGAATATGTCCTAAATGTAGTTCAAACTATTCTTCGGATAAATACCCAAATAACAGATATATTTAATTATCCACTGAATCAATTAGATGAGCAAATGCGCTTAACCGTTGAAGCTATGCTTGAAAGACAAGAATGGGAAATTATCAATAATAAACAATTCGGATTATTAAATTCTGTGTCACCAAAAATGCGGGTGCAATCTAAGAACGGAGTTCCAACTCCTGATGCATTAGATGAGTTATTAATTAGAGTTTGGAAAAAGCCAGCCTTCTTTTTAGCACATCCTCAAGCCATAGCAGCCTTTGGAAGAGAATGTACAAAAAGAGGCGTACCTCCGATGTCAATCAATATCGAGGGTTCACCTTTCATTACTTGGAGAGGTGTACCTCTTGTGCCTTGTGATAAATTATTAATCAACGGAAAAAGAAATAGCTACTCTTGTGGAACTACAAATATATTATTGCTTCGTGTAGGCGAAGAGGAACAAGGTGTAATTGGATTGCACCAACCAGGCATCCCTGATGAAAAATATATGCCAAGCTTGTCTGTAAAAAATGGTGGGATTGATGTAAATGGGATAACTTCCTATATACTAAGATTATATTATTCTGCTGCTGTGTTAGCGGACGACGCATTGGGAGTACTTCAAGACGTTGAAGTGGGTTATTACCATGATTACAAATAATTATCATTCACTTGATATGAGCAGTTCGAATTATTATTTTCTTACAAAATACCTAGACCTTCAATACCACATGGACACTCCTTCTATCAGAAAAGACTTTCCTATATTAAGTAATAAAATTAATGGTTATCCTTTGATCTGGTTTGATAATGGTGCTACGACACAAAAACCCAATTGTGTGATAGATTCATTAACAAAATATTATCAAGAATATAATTCAAATATTCACCGCGGTTCTCATACATTAGCTGATATTGCAACCAAACGTTATGAACAAGCCCGCACAAAGATTCAACATTTTCTAGGTGCCACATTACCTGAAGAGATCATATTTGTAAGAGGTGCTACAGAAGCCATTAACCTTGTAGCAGAGTCCTATGGAAAAGTTAATATCACTCAAGGGGATGAGATTCTCTTAACAGCAATGGAGCACCATTCAAACATTGTACCATGGCAAAAATTAAGTGAAGAAACGAACGCTGTAATAAAGGTAGCTCCAATAAATGAACACGGTGAAATCCTAATGGAGGAATTCGAAAAACTACTAAGCACTAGAACACGTATTGTAGCCATCACTCACATTTCAAATGTACTGGGAACAATAAATCCAATTGGTCAAATGATAAAAATGGCTCATAGCAAAGGCGCCATCGTGCTGATTGATGGTGCTCAAGCTGCTTCCCATTTAAGTGTTAACGTTCAGGCCTTGGATGCGGATTTTTATGTGTTTTCAGGACACAAGGCTTTTGCTCCAACAGGTATTGGTGTCTTATATGGGAAGAAAAGTTTGCTTGAAAAAATGCCACCTTGGCAAAGAGGAGGCGGGATGATTAAAAATGTTAGCTTTACAAAAACTGAATTCAATACCCTCCCGGAAAAGTTTGAAGCAGGTACCGCTAATATCGCCGATGCAATTGCCCTAGGCGTAGCAATTGATTATATGAATAAAATTGGTCTAGATAACATAGAAATCTATGAAAGAAAATTAACTAAGTACGCTACAGAAGCTTTGTCACAACTTCCTGGAATAAAGCTATTCGGAACATCTATCAACAAATCATGTATATTATCATTTATTTTCAAGCATCATTCTCCGGATAAAATTTCGGATTATCTAAACAAATATGGTATTGCTACTAGAGCCGGCCATCATTGTGCACAACCAACTCTTGAAAGATATGGTTTGCAAAGTGTTAACAGAGCCTCCTTGGCATTCTATAATACAAAAGCAGAAATTGATTTTTTTGTGGAGACATTGTATAAGGTTCAATAATATTCGAAATTATAAAAACACCACAAATGCAAAAATTCTATTTGCTTTGTGGTGTTTTGTGATTACACAGAAATTCACGAACTAGTTATTCAACGAAGTTTTTAAATAAAATGTTATTTTCTAAATGTATGTGCTCGAACAAGTCTGATTCTAACTCTTGTAGCTTAAAATAGGTTAATCCGAAAGTAGTACATACATCCTCTGGAAGTTTATACTGGTCTGTAAGAACTCGAAGTTCTTTAATAACACTTCCTGCAATATCGTGTTCATCTTCTGTTTCTGTCATTACTTTTCTAATTTTATCAAATAGCTCATTTGATGGATGTTTATCATATTCTTTTATCATGGGAAACAGTATTTCTTCCTCCTTAATCAGATGCTGATCAAGATCGGTCTTTAAAGAATGATACAACTTATGAACAGTAAATAAATCAGTATGTTTAACACCATGTACTCTAAGTATCATTGTTGTTAACTCACTCAATTCAGGCAGGCTTTTTTTCAAATAAGTATGATGGGTATTTATAATATAGTCAATCAGCTCACTTGGAGTTATTTTTCTTAAGTCAACTTGATTGTTAGTAACTTTCTGAGTTTCCTCATAGGCAGCTTCAAGTTTACTTAAAATGTCCTCTTCACTTAGCTTTTGCTCTTTGATGATTGAATCAAGTGATCTGTTACCTCCACAACAGAAGTCAATCTTATATGCCTTAAAAATCTCGCTTGCCTTTGGCATAATTGCTACAATATCCCCTACACTTTGAGAAACATTAAATGTATTCATAATTTATACCTCCATTGTGATTCAATTAAATTATTATTCTTCAATAATAATATAACTATTATGGAAATAAAACTGTGATTTAAATCATATTTTAATAGACATTCTATTCTATTGTTTTTTTGAGGGCTTCAATATTTTTGATAATAATCTTTTTATATCCTAACATTTCAATCGTTCCTTCATCCATAAGAAGGCTCATCTTTCGACTAACAGTTTCCCTAGTAAGCCCAATGTAATTGGCGATACCTTCTCGGCTTAAGGGTAATTCAATTAAAATACCTCTGGCGTCGTCCTTACCATATTTAGCAGCAAATTCTAAAAGTACTGCATTAACCCTAGCTTCAACATTTCTTGTCCCCATCTTTTCAATCGTACTCTCTAATTTTTCTAATCTATTGCTCAATTCCTCCAGGATCTTAAGACTGATATCTGGAAATTTTTTTAGTAACTCTTGGAAATCATTTTTCTTAATCAAACATATATTGGTATCTTCGAGAGCTTCTACATTAAAGTTAGCTTCTTGATTTTTCAATAAATTCTTCTCACCAAAAAAATCCCCTTCTGAAAAAACATATAATATCTGCTCTTTGCCTTCCTGATTATATCTAAAAACTTTTACTTGTCCTTTTTTTATAATAATCAAATTATCCAAAGATGATCCTTCAAGGATAATCAATTCTCCTTTTGAATAATGCTTTCTTACAATAAGACTTACAACTTTACTGAGTTCTTCTTGATTTAATTCGGAAAATATTTGCACTCTGCTCGCACAAAGCTCATGATTGCACCGCATACAGCACAGCTCATCCTTATTCATTTGTTATCATCTCCTTGTCGTTTTAAATCATTATATCACAAGTAGTTATATTGAACTAAACACATCTTTTATTTGGATATCTTTCTATAGTATGTCCCATATATTAGAGGTAAAAATATAGTAGAGAGAACTTCTCAAGTTACAACAAATATTATCGTATACGACCAGACTCAAAGGGAGGCTTTATAATGCACGAAAATGAAAACAACAATTCACCTGCAGACCGTATAAAATGGGAAAATCAACGACGAGTAGATCAATTAGTGAATTTAATTGAAAAGAAAACGCGTACAGAGCGTCATCTTGAGGAAAACTCCCAAATTTCCTCACCTGAAAATATCCAACATGCGAAAAAAATTCAAGATGTCCGCCAAGAAGAAATACAGAATCTAAAAAATATTATAGTGAATGGCGAACACAGCAATAACGATCAAGAAAAGAACATTAAGAAGAATTATAAATATACTGAGGGTTATATCAAACATAATGCCGATACCATGGATGAAACAACTTTAGAAAATGCAAATATAAAACAAGAACATCGAAAAGAACAGCTTGATTTTTTAGAATAATAAAAAAGCCTCTTCTCCAGCATATGAATGCTTGAGAGGAGGCTTTTTCACCAATAAAATAAATTCACATTGATATTTAATTCGGTTTTCTAAACTTTAATATCGTTGATTGCATCTCATCTGCAATTTTTACTAATATTTCGCTTGCATTTGCAATTTCTGTGATAGATGCTGTTTGTTCTTGAATAGATGCAGATACTTGTTCAGTGCCAGCAGCATTTTCTTCTGATATTGCAGATAAACTTTCTATAGTTCCTATAATTTCATTCTTTTGAAGTACCATAGTTTGTCCCGATTGATTCAAAACTAAGGTAATGTTTTTCATTTTTTCAATAGCGCCAGAAATACCAATAAAGATGGTATTTGTGCTTTCAACAGAATCACTTTGTTGGGAAACTACTTTTATCACTTCATTAATCGTAGTTACAGCAAAAATTGTTTTTTCTGTAAGTTCATTGATTATTTTTGCAATCTCTTCTGTAAATCCGTTGGATTGTTCAGCTAGCTTTCTGATTTCATCCGCAACAACCGCAAAGCCTTTTCCTGCTTCTCCTGCTCTAGCTGCCTCAATCGCAGCATTTAGTGCTAAAAGATTCGTTTGATTGGCAATGCTCTTTATCATTTCACTTGCATTAGATATTTTACTTGCATTTTCATTTGTTTGAACAATGATCTCATTAATTTGTTGAGCAGCCTTACTACTAATATGTGTTTTTTCTGTAAGATCTTTTAAAATATCAATACCTTCATTTTTCAACCTATTCACTTCGTTGGTAGATGTATTTAATTCCTTGATATTTTCCTGTTCTTTTTCAATTGTTCTGCCTAAACCTTCTATATTAACTGCTCCTAATCCAGTATCCTTAGCTTGGTCACTTGCTCCTATTGCAATTTCCCCAATCGTAATTGCTATTTCATCTGCCGCTAAGGCAGCTTTCTGACTATTTGATGCTAAATCATTCGCGGTTTTGGTAAGTGTACTCATAATATGTTCAAGATCATTTGCAATTGCCTGCTTACTCTCAACATCTTTATGTTCATTTTCAAGAAAAAGATTTAAATCTCGAACCACTTTTTGATTTACTGAACCTACCATAAAACTAGCAATTATAAACCCGACCATAACGCAAATCATTACAACAACACTCGTGGAATTCGAATTGTAAAGATTTAGCTGGATAGCTCTTATAACAAAAATTGAATTCAGAATTGCTGTTACTACCGCCAAGAGTAGAATCAACTTCTTGTCAAAGAACATAAATGCAATCACAAAAATAGGTAATATGATTGTAAAGGTAACCATCGAAGTGCTCGTTATGATCGAAAACCCATAAGGAACAAGAAAGCTAACTGCTGTTATGTACCGAATACTAGTGGATGTCTTATCCTTCCAATAAATTTGAATAGATATGCCATAGGTTATGATCAATACAGCTGCGAGAAATATAATAACCTCTATCCCTCTGTTACCCTTCAAAAATTCAATAATAAATCCTGAAAGTAAAATGAGATATAACATGAAAGAAAAAACCAAATTAAAGAAGTTTGCTTTTTTTAATACAAAATCCATAAAGATACCTCCAATATTATATTTTTTAGAAATTACCTAACTATCTTCTCTACATCTTTCACTTTTGTAGCCACATATAAATTCACTAACGAAAGTGCTGCTGCGAGAAAAAAAATATACTGTGGTCCCCAAACACTCCATACAACACCTCCTAAAACTGCACAAATAATAGAAACTATATGATCTAGGCTAATTCCTAGTGATAATGTTGGTGTAATATCTGCTATGTCTACAGCAATGGATCGCAAATAAATTGTTCTGATCATTCCAAATTGATTGGACATCCGATCCATGATTAACAAAGCATATGCCATAATTACAGGAAATCCAAACAAAGCTATCTTTCCAGAATAAAAACCAGCACTCAAAATACCATATATTAAATAAACACCAATAAAAGATAACGCATCAATAAAAAGAAAGGTCTTTATCCCAAAGCGATCAATCCATTTCCCAACAGCAGGGATAAAAAACATGCCAATAAACAAACCAATAATAGCAAGGATAGCCATGGTATCTGCCTTTTTTCCTAATAGTGAAATAATGACCCATGGGCCATAAACCATCATGATCTGCTTCTGAACACCAAACATTACAACTAAGGTGTAGTAATACTTATATTCTTTTCTAAATATGAATTTAATTTTTTTATAGCTCTTTATCGTTTCTTTATTCATATGCTCAAAAACAAATAACATAATTAAAACAATGATTAAGGTACTTGCAGAAATAATAAATATCCATTTTATCTTTGTTGTGAAGCTAAAAAACCCCATCCTAAAACCGATGAGTACAAGAATAGCTGCCAACATTGTAAACGTAGTTGAAACCCCCTTGTATCGTCCCATCATCTTCCCAACATTATTGTCATCGATCAAAGACATTCCAATACTATCTTGCAATGGAAAGAATAGGTGCATACCCATAGAATTGATAAATACAAATATCAGCATCACCGAAAAAGTTGGTGTAAATAGGCCTAAGGTTGCAATACCAATAATACTAAGTATCTGAGATATCATACAAATACGAATATCAGTCATAAATGATAGTACTGCAATAACCAGTATCACAAGTACTCCCGGCAGTTCTCTTGGAAATTCAATTAGACCCCGTTGAAATGCTGTAACATTGTAAGCCTCTTCAAAGTAGTTATTCATGACATCGTTGCTAAGTCCAAGTCCAAATGCTGTTAGCCCAATAATCACGAAATAAACAAATAATCTCTTATCCATATTTATTATTTTTTGTGTCATTTGCTTTTGTTCCTTTTGTGTATATTTCTATAAATGATATCACAAAAATCAGAAAATTGATATAAACTGTTGCCTCAACTTTCACTTATTTCGTCACAAATTTATATTCTCTAGACTTATTCACAAATTCGCAAATGAATCGTGCTGTTATACCCCATATTACTCCATATTCAGTTTTATAAGAAAGGATTTTATGTTTGAAATTTCCCCAAGGGATTTTATACCTATCAGGTAGTCCTAACTCTTCCGATGGCAATAAGACAACCTCCTCACCTGTTTCCTCATTTATATAGGAAGGATGTACTTTAACCAAAACACTGTAATGATCAGGCTCATTTTCTTCAAAAAATGAAACCGGTATGGTAATCATTCGATCAACCTCATCCCGATTAATAATCATTTCGTCAATTCCTACATCCGTAACTCCGATAAACGCATCAACTGTTACTCCCATAAGAGCGACAACGGTATTTAGACGTCCTATAATATCAATTTTTTCAATTGGGATTCCCAGTTCTTCATTTGTTTCACGAAGTGCTACCATTTCAAGTGTTTCATCTTTTTCATCAATTTTACCACCTGGAAAGCAAATCTCTCCACCTTGTCTAATATTAAGACTTCTTTTTTGCAAAACAAAATAATATTCATTACCAATAGGAACTAATAAAACTAGTACAACTGAATTGAAAAAATCTTCTTTTCCACTAATACCTTCATTAAAGCCAAAATGACTTTTGATATGATTAAAGTCTTCTAGTAACATATTAGCTCCTTTCATATGTCTTACATGGGAAAATAGGAAAAAACCACTTTGACTCTTGCTGTAATTTGTGTTTGACCTGCTTCAATTGGAGTCTCTACGTCTCCTCTAGCTGCAAAATATCTGTTTGTTACTGGCGCTTGACCATAACTTTCTTCAGTTATTCTAAATGGTACATGTAGTAACTGAATCGACATTCTACTTGCTATAGACTCCGCCTTCTTAACCGCATTCATAACAGCTAAGTTCAGTGCCTTTTGATAATAATAGGTTGTATCATCTACCTCAAAGGAGATGCCCCGCACTACATTTGCTCCATTATTGACAGCGGTATCTACAACTTCACCCACAAGATCAATATTTCTCACTGTAACTTGAAGGATATTACTAACACGATATCCTCTATCTACTTGTTTTCCATCTATATAGTCATATTGCTTTTCAATATTATAATATATCGTCTGCAAATCTTTTTCTTCTATTCCTAATTGTCCTATAGCTGTAAGGACTTGCTGTGTCCTTAATGTGTTTTCTTCTTGGGCTTTTTGTAAATTTGTATTATTCGTTTCAACTCCAAGTTGAATCAATGCAACATCAGGTACAACCATGACATTACCTTCACCTTGAAGTTCCATCGAATAATGAAAACCTTTGTTATGCCTATAACCTATTCCATCTGAAATATCATACATTTTATTTACCATTTTAGCGAGTTTACTGTATCATATGCATTGCAAATATAATTGGTAAGTCTATTGATTAAATTTTGTCTCTAGTAAGCAGCATAGTCATAAGTTCATTATCTACAATTTGCTCAATAGATTGAATTCCCAATTGCTTTAAAATTTTCATAACATTTAAATTGTCAAAGGGTGTCATAATTAAAGAATCCTCACCAAAGTCGTTTACATGCTTTAATGCTTTTTCCATTTCAATATTAGTTCTTGGACCACCAACACAGCCTCCAACACAACCCATTCCTTCAATAAAATTTGCCCCGATGGTTTCTTTCTGTGTAAGATCAGTGAGTATTTTCTTACAGGCAACTACACCATCAACCTTCTTTGGCTTTAACTTAATTAATCTAGTCGGTTCTAAACGATTCACAACTGTCTTTACCGAAAAGCTAACGCCACCAGTTCTAGCATATAATCTTCCACCTAAGGAAGCCTGATCCTTATCATCACTTTGCATATCAGATAAATTCATTTCTAGCGCATGAAATATCTCTTTTAATTCCCTGAAGTTTAATACAAAATCAATGGCTCCAACTAAATCTGCTTCTTTGATTTCCCCTTTTTTAGCTATACATGGTGCAATAAAAACAACCTTTGCATCTTTATAAAGGGTTTTCAGAATTCTTCCTGATGCAATCATAGGAGATACAGAGGGAGACATATGATCATATAAACTGTTATAGCTTTTCTTGGTCATATTGAACCATATCGGACAGCAACAGCTTGTAAGGAAAAAATCTTCTTCATTTTTTACCAAATGATTAAATTCAAAGGCTTCCTTAATAGTCAAAATATCAGCAAACATAGCTACTTCAATCATGTCTTGAAAGCCCATAAGCTTTAAGGCTGTTCTTATTTGTCCCATCGTTACGTCATCACCAAATTGTCCTGCTATAGCTGGTGCAACAGCAGCATACACTGGAACATCTCTATTCTTTAATAAATCAACAACTGGGAGAAATTCAATTTTGTCTGCCAAAGCACCAAAATCGCAACTCCCAACACACTCTCCACAGCTTAAGCATTTATCATTTACTATAGTTGGTCCTGGGCTTCTTTTGTAAACATGCGCCTCGTATTTACAAGCGTCTTTACATTTGCAGTCTTGATGATCACAATATTCACAAGCCCCAGCAATCTTTGCAACAACCGGTTGTCCAATTGAATTCGATCTTTTTATAATATCAAGTTCATCTTCAAATTCTGTATTCCCCTTTGGATCAAGTCCCATCGCAACTCTTATATGATCAATAATGAATGGCATATCTTGTTCTTTGAATTCAAATTTATCTTTAATTTCTAGCGCTAGTTGATTTAAGTCACTCGCATTCTTAAGTTTACCATTCCAATATTTTTTAACAAGCTCTCCAAAAATGATCATTCGCTTTTCTTGAAAATGATTAAAACCGTTTTCCATCTTCATCACCCTTTCAACCAGTAATTTTAATTTATCCTAAGATAGTCCATTACTATAATAACCCTATTATATAATTACTTGGTTATAATTACTATATAAAACATTGTTCATCAATTAATAAGGAGCTATCTGCTTCACTATAAAGATATATATAGTTGAGATAGCTCCTTTTTTGTTATTCTTTTCTGTAAAACAGCAAGCCTAGTAAGATGACTATTACTGATATTCCAAGGTAAATTCCTATGCTAGGGTTCGTAATACCACCATACAGGATTATAAGTGAACCCATGATTGCAAATATAGGTAACCCAAATCTTTTCCAATTGTTTAAATCTGTAAAATTCCTTATATACCAAACATATAGAAAAATATAAAGTCCATAAATCAATACAATTGGAATTTCATCTAATCCAATATATCGTCCAAACCAATTATTTAAGCTACCATACCAAAGAACTGTATATACCACAGATAGTATAAATGCGTATATTGTTGAATATGGTGGCATGTTTGTCTTTGGACTAACCTTTGCTAAAAGTTTTGGTAATGGTCCTTGATTTCTTAGAGCCAAAGAAAAAGGCATTCTAATGTTAGAAATAATTAATCCATTTAAAGTACCCAAACAAGAAAAAATAACAAAGGCAGTTAAAATAACTGCAGCAGTACCTCCAAATAAAGAATTGGCTGCTATGCTAATTGCATTATCGCTTTCCTTAACGATTTGATCTGTTGGTAATACACCTGAAATACCTAAAAAGTAAAAGATGTATATAATCAAGACAATAATCGAACCAATCGTTAACGCCCTTGGTAAGGTCTTTTTTGCATCCTTAATTTCACTGTTAATTGTTGTAGCCGCAATCCAGCCTTCATATGCAAAGGCAGTCGCAACAACAGCGGATGCCATTGTACCATAGCTACTTCCTATTGTCTTTGCTGCAGATGTAAAATTATGAATCATTACACCATTTAAAACTCCGGAAATCATACCAATAACAGCAATGAGTGTTAAGGGAATGAGTTTAATTACTGTTGTAGCAACTTGAAACTTACCCGCTAATATTGGTGAAAAATAATTCATTGTATATCCTAAAACCAAATAAATACCAGCTACTACCCATGTCATTGCGCTATTGGTAGGATTATCTGAGCCAAATAATATTAAAGTATACATACTTGCTACCCAACATAAAACTGCTGATAAAGGTGTGTAATAAAGAACCCCTTTAAACCAACCAACTAAATATCCAAATTTTTTACCATAAGCTTCCTCTGAGTAATCGACAATACCATTTGCCTTTTCGATTCTCCCAGCAAACTCAGCAAAAACCAATGCTCCAAATACCATTGATGCTGCACCTACAACCCAGGCAATTAAAGCACCGATTAAATTCCCTTTTGTTAGGGTTAATACATCATCTGCTTTGAAAAAGACACCAGAACCGATAACTACTCCAACTACCATAGCTATAGATGTCCATAACCCATACTTCTTGTTTAGTGTTTCCATAAGCTTCTCCTTTGATTATACTTCCCCTATCAAGCTTAAGAACATACATGTTATTGGGGATGCTTAAATATAATAATAGAATTGTCGAAAAAATGCAATCCGGCATATTAATGTAGTAAAGTTGAAGCTTATGGTTGTATTGTTATTTCATTCTTTTATTTTTCCTATTGAATTTTTGCAGCCTTTTGCAAGCATCAAGTGAGCCCATCATATCTTTTATTTTTTCTTTCTCTGCTTGTGAAGCTGTCATCGTAACCTTTCTTTCTTCAAACAACATTTCCTTTTGAAGCTTTTTATAGTTCTCATAACGTTCAAGAGATAGTGTTCCCTCTTCTATCGCTTCTCTTACAGCACACCGAGGTTCGTTTTCATGGTTACAATCTTTATAGTAACAATGATTAGAATATTCCTCGATATCCGAAAAAGACATTGATAAATCAGCACCAGCAATTTGAAGCTCTCTCATTCCTGGTGTATCAATAACAATGGTTCCCTGTGGTAATAAAATCAACTGCCTATGTGTGGTGGTATGTCGACCTTTATCATCATTTCTAAGGCTATTTGTTACCAATACATTCTGACCCATTAACTTGTTGATCAAGGTGGATTTTCCAACACCTGAAGAACCGATAAACGCTACAGTTTTTCGTTTTTCCATATACTTTATCATATGTGAATATCCATCAGCATCTAAGCACGAAGCTACAACAACATTCACGCCAATTGCAATTTCTTCAATTTCTCTCAACCTAGATTCAATGTCATTACACAAATCCGCTTTGGTTAATACGACAACTGGCTTAGCCCTACTATCCCAAGCAATTGACAAATATCGTTCAAGGCGACGCAAATTATAATCATTGTTCAAAGACATACATATAAATACTACATCGATATTTGCAGCGACAATTTGTCTTTCATATTTATCACCAGCAGCTTTTCTTTCAAAGCAGCTTTTTCGCGAAAGAATATGATGGATGATTGCATTGCCTCCATAATCATCTATTCTATCTACCAATACCCAATCTCCAACAGCCGGATAGTCTGCTATTTCAGAAGCATGATAGCTTAATCTACCCGAAACTTCTGCTTGGATTTCTCTATCCTCAGTAATGATCTTATACATATCTTTGTGTTGGACAGATACCCTAGCTAGAAATAATGTAGAATCCAGTTGGTTCGCTTCATTGCTTATATCTTCTGATAGACCTAAATTATATAAATTAGTTTGTTTCATTTTTTTCCTCCCATGTGATTGTATGATTCAATTCAGGGGGGGAGGTTCGTATACTATACTACTTTACATACCTCCCCTTTAACTACAATCTCCGTACATTTTGTTTTATACATAAATAAATCTCCTTTTTCAAATAAGGTTAGTAATTACTATATAATTATATGTTATTCCAATAGATATTTAAAGAAATTTTTTTTAGTTGCTCTATTTGCTACTTATTTATTCCTTTACAATAAGTAGTTCATGTTTTATTATTAACGTAACGTTGTTCGGTTTTTCAAAGGTCAAATAAAGTAATTGGAGGATATGAAAAATGGGCAAATGCGGTAAAACCAAAATCCTGAGGCAGCAAATATTGTTATCAGTAGAAATGGAATCATTGGTGCTACAATGAGAGGGATTGCAAAGGAGGCTGGAATGAGTACTGGTGCAATCTATCATCATTATTCTTCAAAAGAAGAGGTATTATATGATGTCATGCGCCAAAGTTTATCCGTTTCCACTCACTTAGCCGAAAAAACCCGGCTTAATATGGACAGTAAAGAAGAACTTATCGCTGAAATATACGAAAATATAATGATACATTTCGATAAATCAGCAGAGAATAAACTACATCTATACTTAGCACAAGAAGCTATATTAGGGAATGAAATTTTAAGAAAAAAATTCAAGGGACAATATAAAGAATGGATAAACGCAACTGAAGAGCTTTTAATCTATATCTATGGAACATCTTATAATGAACAAGGCAAAGCCTTAGCTTCGTTACTTATTGGCGCAATTGATGGTGTCGTTATTCAAATGCTATTAGGTGCCAATATTGTTCCAATAGAAGATATTGCAAAGGTATATCATCTACTATTAACAGACGGAATTCCTCATTTTATGAAACTATTAAGTCAGCAGAATTGATAACAAAGCGCTTGTCAGCGCGTTACATAATAATTTATGCTATCTAACGCTTTGTTCCATGCTTCGTGGAAAGTAGAACTTTCCTACGAAATAAAACCTAAGACATATGGCTACTAACTTTCATTTACATTATTTCATTTTACTTGGTGAAGGCCATGTCATGAAAGTTTCCTACTGGATAAAACAAGAGGGACCTTCCTTCTTTCATGAAGTCCCCCTAATCCTAATCTTAATTTGAAGTCCCAGTATAAATAAATACCGCATCTCTTAAAAATTCAGCTGTCCCTGGTTGCTTCTTATCATAATAAGCTGTAAATCTTTCATCATCCACATACATTTGTGCTAAGCCTGCGTGAGCTTCCTTTGAATAGCTATTCCAATAATAGCTAAGCCATTGTCGGTGTAAATCCGCAGCTTTTTGAGCAAGCTCACCTGCTGGATCACCAGTCTCAAATGCTATCTGTAGAGTGTCCATCACATCAACTGATAGTTTTTCAACTTCAGCATATTGCTCTTTTGTCATATTCTTAACTTTTTGATTTGATTTATTGATTTCATCTTCTCCATATTTTTGTCTAATTTCTTCACCATATTGCTTTTCATTTTCATCAATTATTTTTTGTTTAAATCCTTCAAACTTTTCTTTATCTGTCATAATCATCATTCCTTTCGTTGAAGCTATTGTTTTATCTACATTAGCTATTAGTAAGTCAAGTTGTTTTCTTTTTTCAAGAAGCTTTTCACGATGCTCCCTCAGCGCAAGTGTTCCATTAAATTGAGGATTTGTGATCATTTCCTTTATACGCTCTAAGCCAATACCTAGTTCTCTGTAAAAAAGAATTTGTTGTAGTGTGTTTACCTCTTTTTGACCATATATTCGATATCCTGATGAATTCATCCTTGCCGGCTTAAGAATATCTATCTCATCATAATACCTTAATGTCCTTGTGCTGATTCCAGCTAGCTTTGCAAGCTTTTGTACTGTATATTCCATGTATTCACCTCCTGACTCCTTTACTATACACCTTAACGTTGCGTCAATGTCAATAGTATGCCGAAAACTTTTTTTAACAAAAAAAACTACAAAGAATATCTTTATAGCTTTTATTTTCCTACATTTAATTGTTATCTATCAATTTTTCCCGTGTTTTTCATATCACGGTTTGTTGTATTATCCGAATGATTTACTTTACCATTCGTACCACGATTGTTGTTCGCACTTTTTGATTCTCCATTAAGGGTACCACCCTTATCCTTTGATTTCTCTTTAGGCATAATAAACCTCCAAAACAAAATTTAAATTATTTTACTACCTTAGTTTGGTTTATTAGTTGACAATTATTCATTGCCTTAAAACGAAAGCTTAACAGCATAAATTACCAATTTGTTTATTCTCTTTTTTATTCATATACATCTTCCTGTCTGCATCTTTTATCAATTGATTATAATTTGTACCATCTATTGGGTATTCAGCAATTCCATAACTATAACTACATATGACCCTATTACATTCAAAGAGTAGAGGTTCATTTATTAACTTGCTCTTTATATTATCCATTGTTTCTTTTATTTCAACTTGGTTCGTATTAAAGTAAATGGCAGCGAATTCATCACCAGCCAATCTAGCAAATATATCTCCTGCAGGAAGCACCTGACTAATAGCCCTTGCAAAGGTATTGATAAAAGTGTCTCCTGCAAGATGTCCATAGTTATCATTTACACCCTTCAGATTATTCAAATCAAATACAACCACATGAAAATGTTTGTCATTTTGTTGATAATCCAAAAGTGTCTTTTCAAATAACTCTTCAAAATGCCTTCGATTGTATACACTCGTTAAGCTATCATACGTTGATAGATATACTGTTTTTTGATATAACAAATGATTATTGATCCCTATTTCCATCTGATCTCTTAAATATTCTAAAATTTCCAATTCAAAGTCTCCAAAAACCATATTATGAATACTATCAATATTGATTAAGCCGTATAAATGTCCATTCACAATAATAGGGGTACTTATTGAAGATTTGATAATATGACTAGCACTGTTTTCAATGTCCCTTGTTTTTGTATCCCAAATTTCATAATGGATATCGTTAATTATTTGAGTTTTTTCTATTTTACCCTCGGATCTATTCCAAAAAAAGGATTCTTGTAATGGTATTTTAAAGTTATGAATATACTTATCCTGATACCCACTTGAAACAGCTATTGTTAAATTGTTATCCTTATCTAAAAGCAATACACTCCCAAAATCACCAAACTGCATCACTTCCATAATCTTATCTAGTACTGTTTCAAATAACTCTGTTATGTCTTTGAAATCCAAGATAACATGGGTGATATCCAACATAGCATCTTTCAGTTTAAGTAGATTGATTACATCTTCCTTTGATAATAACTCTAAATTTTTTTTATAAATATCTTGTGGATCCTTGCTCATTGATTTAAAGAACCTTTGGAACATATCAATCACCCCCTAATTTATTGATTTATCATACCATATATCGCCCTTTTTTGATAAATGCGTTGTTGCTTTTATCTATAGGTATAATTGGTGCCTTTTCAAAATCAATATAAACTGCAGATGTATCTTCACTTTTCTGTATTCTCGCATACTTTCTGAAATCCTTATCCGCTTCTTCGACATTTCTTATGTATATTCCTACTTCATTTAATCCTTTGCTTTTGGCAAATTTAAATACTTCCGCTTCATGCATTTTTTTATAGCATTCCGTTATTGCATAAAAACCTTTCGTAGCTAACAATATTTCTAAATAGTTATGTTCCTTCCCGTACTTTATTTTTCCACTTACCCCATGATAGACAGCAATCCTATTAAAGTTAAGACCCCAATAACCATTGATTTTATTGCATTTATTCCTATTCTCAACGATTAAACTTTGTACATTTTTTATTGCATCTTCATGAGAGAAGCCTTGTTGCATGTTCTCCTTTAAAGCTAAAATTACTTTTTCATTTAAACTAGCTACTTTATAATCTGAGATTACCTTAATATTTCTATAATCCTTAAGCCAAATTTGACAGTCTCCCATAACAAAATATTCTAATTTATCTTTATACCATCTTACCAACGATATACCTGCAGAAGGGTGGTTCAGTTCTTCAATATGATCATCACCAGTAAATTTTTTATATTCTTCATACATAAAGGTGATTGCTTGAAGGACAATTTCCTGTAAGCAAATGCTTTGGTTTGATATGTTTTCTAATAAATACTTGTCCAGCATTTCAGCATACCACTTCCCATCACTGTCACTGGATGAAAATACTTGCGGATCTAATCCATTTGATCCGTCTATTACCCAAGCAGCATTTGATACTGCATTAGCGATATCTTCATTATACAATCCCCCAGGAATACTAATTTTATCTACTAACTTTATTAGCAACGTTTCACCTCCTAAACTTGTCTATAATTCAAATTTATAACTCTTAATCGGAACAAATCCTTTTATTTACAATATCATTCAATTCATAACACTGCTTTCAATACGCTTGCATCAACCCTTTTTCAGTATTTATGTAATCACCGTCTTAAATGTTGAAGTTTATTCTATTATACCATAATTTTGTATTTTTTGATGCAGAAAACTATATGAAAATAAATTCGGTTACATAAAATTTTGCTTCATTAATTACTTTTCTAGAACAATTGTTATTAAAAATAATTTAGGCTAATTAGCGAAAAATAATAACAACCATTGACATATCAATCATAAAAAGGTAACATCAATAAGTTATCTTATATAAACCATATTAGACTACAGTAAAAGGAATCAATAAAATGTCTGAAGAACAATTAAGCTTTATTCAAGAAATTAAAAGAAGAAGAACCTTTGCAATTATATCTCATCCAGATGCTGGCAAAACAACTTTAACAGAGAAGTTTCTGTTATATGGAGGAGCTATACGCTCTGCTGGCTCTGTTAAATCTAGACGTTCTGAAAAGCATGCCGTCTCAGACTGGATGGAAATAGAAAAACAAAGAGGAATTTCCGTTACCTCAAGTGTACTTCAGTTTCATTATAATCATTATTGCATTAACATTCTTGATACACCTGGTCATCAAGATTTTAGTGAGGATACTTATAGAACCTTAGTGGCTGCCGACAATGCTGTAATGGTAATAGACTGCTCAAAAGGTGTGGAGGCTCAAACTAAAAAGTTGTTTCAGGTTTGTAAAATGAGAGGGATTCCTATTTTTACCTTTATAAATAAAATGGATCGTGCAGGAAAAGACCCCTTTGAACTCATTGAAGAATTAGAGAATGTTCTTGGAATACGTTCTTGTCCAATGAATTGGCCTATTGGCTCTGGAAAGGAATTTAGAGGTGTTTATAATCGTCAAAAGGAACAGGTAGAGCTTTTTGAAAGTGGAGACCATGGCCAAAACAAACTTGCTGTAGTAAACGCTCATGTTACTGACGAAAAACTAAGTGAATTATTAGGTGATTCCCTACATCAACAACTATTAAGTGATATAGAGCTTCTAGATATTGCAGGAGATGGCTTTGATCTTGGAAAAATACTAAGAGGTGAACTTACTCCGGTTTTCTTTGGCAGTGCCCTAACTAATTTTGGTGTCGAGCCCTTCTTGGAATCCTTTTTAGATATAACAACTCCACCTCGCCCTCGTGAAAGTAACCTGGGAGATATAGATCCTGAAGCAACTAACTTTACTGGCTTTATTTTCAAAATTCAAGCCAATATGAATCCAACTCATAGAGATCGTATAGCCTTTTTACGTATTTGCTCTGGTAAATTTGAAAAGGGTATGACTGCTAATCTAGTTCAAAAGGGTAAGAAAATCAAACTTTCACAACCTCAACAATTTTTAGCGCAGGATCGTGTTATTACAGAGGTTGCCTATCCTGGTGATATCATTGGGATACATGACCCTGGTATTTTTAACATAGGTGATACACTATGTGAAAATGATTCAAATTTAGTATTTGAGGGTATTCCAAAGTTTGCACCAGAGCATTTTATAAAGATTTCTACTACGAGTGCTTTAAAAAGAAAACATTTCATAAAAGGAATTAATCAACTTGCTGAGGAAGGTACTATCCAAGTATATAAACGCCCAAATTGGGGCGTAGAAGAATTGATTATTGGAGTTGTTGGTATTCTTCAGTTTGAAGTATTAGAATATCGTCTACTTCACGAATATGGTGTAGCGACGACCAGTCTAAGGTTGCCATATCATTATATTCGCTGGATTGACCCTAACGGCTTTGATGCATCTACCTTTAATGCTCCCATGGATTCTATACTTGTTTACAGCGATACTGATGAACCAGTAGTTCTTTTCCAAAATGAATGGGCAGTAAAACACATATTAGATAGAAATAAATCATTAGTATTAAAAGAAACCTCAATTAAATAGCATAGGCAAGGGGACGTTTCAATGCTCTAACAAAGCAAAGCTACACGTCCCCTTTTTCTTACTCTATTTGATCTAAGCTTTTAAAAGTATAGCCTTTGTCTTTCCACGAGGAAATGAGTGCATCTAGTATCTCAGAGTTTGTTTTTGAATTGCTATGTAGAAGAACTATAGCTCCAGGGTGAACTTTAGGCAAAACCTTTGATAAGGCATCTTCTATCGTAGGTTGTTTATCATTATCCCAATCTACATATGCAACACTCCAAAAAATTGTTTTATACCCCAATTCTTGCGCTGTTTTTAAATTAGCTTCACTATATCTTCCTGCTGGTGGGCGATAAAATTTAACTAAGTTTTCTCCTGTTATTTCTTTGTATAAAACTTCAAAGCCTTGTAGCTCTTCATTAAACTCCTCTGGTGAAAGCTTTGTCATATCAGGATGTGAGCACGTATGGTTACCTATAATATGGCCTTCATCAACGATTCTTTTCACTAGCTCAGGATTTGTTTTAAGATAATGACCAACTAAGAAAAAGGTTGCAGGGACTTCCTGTTTTTTCAAAACATCTAATAGTTTTTGAGTATATCCATTTTCATAACCTGCATCAAACGTTAGATAAATGACCTTATCATTCGAATTGCCTACATAATAAGCATCATATTGCTTTAAATAAGCTACATCCTCGTTACCAACTGGCTGTATCCCCTCATCTGTACTCCCCAAACCCCAATCATTACCATACTTGATACTTATTCCAGCCCTAACAGCTAACGGTATCAGTTCCAAAATAAGGACAATAGCAAGGAGAATAACTATCTTAGGAATTTTATGTTTTTTTAATTTAAACATCTAATACCTCAATTTACTCATTACTATATCTTATTTATAAAATCTAGATTTTATACTACTATTCTCTCGAGCTCAGGTGATTTGGCTTGAAGTATTTCTAGGGCTATATCTGTATTTTTCACCCATGCTTCAAGATGATTCCTTTGGAGAACAATTGGCATTCGATTATGAATTTCACACATTGATGCATTGGCCTCAGTTGTCAATATAACAAAACGACTAACAAACTGTCCATCAATTTTAAAAGTACTATATAGACCTGCCATATAAAGCATTTGCATACCAGGTAGTGTAAACAAATATTTATCCTTATGCTTTTTACCCTGAGGATGTGTCCATTCATAAAATCCCGTAGAAGGAATAACACATCGTCTGGTCAATAATGCTTCCCGAAAAGTAGGTCTTTCAATTGCAGTTTCTGACCTAGCATTGATGATTACCCCTTTGTTTTGAAAGTTAGGAAAACCCCAGTTCATGATTGTAGGCAGAAGCTTTTGATCTCCAGTGATTAATACAGGCGCCGCATCAGTTGGAAAAACTTCTCCAGTTTTTATGTTAGCCTTGCTTCCAAAACGTTTATCAATCTCATTTATGATTTTCATAATTTCTCTATTCTCTTTTTCTGAAAACAGTACATATCTACCGCACATATTTACACCTCAAAAAAGAAAAGCTCTATCTAGACAATCTCTGATAGAGCTCTTACCTAGTTATTTAGTTAATATTCTTCTCTTATACCAAATTCTGCTGATTCTACCCATTCATTTGCTTTGTTAATCATTAATACGATTTCTTCAAGGATTTCAAAGTGCTCTTTTTCTTGATTCATTAAATATTCAAACAATTCTTTCGTTTCAATTTCAGTTGCTTCTGAATGGTATTTATGATAAAGATCAATACTCTGTTTTTCCTTTTCTAATGCCATTCTATAAAAATCAAGCTGATCTGGTGCTGCCTTAATATCATCTTTAAAATTTTTGGCCTCTTCAAATACATTTTTAACCTCAGTCATCAAGTCATTCTCCATCATTTCATAAGAAGACACCTCGTATTTCTTTTGCAGAATGTCCGCATGGTTCCTTTCATCTTGAGCCAACATAAGTAAGATCGTGTTTAAACGATTACCTTTATTTATTTCTGCTTGCTCGGTATAGTATTTTTCCCCTTCAAGTTCCATTAAAATAGCAAATTCATAAATATTCATGTCTTTATCTCCTTGTATTTGTTTCATCATTTTAAGTATAAATACATTTTACCACTTATCAAACAATATGACACCATTGCTCGTTTATTTATACACCATTCTCATACTAATTGGATTAAACCCAATCGTATCAGCAGGCAATTCCAAGGTGTAATAAGCATTCTTATGACCCTCATCCGTTAATCCAGGGTTAATATGCCTAACAACTCTTACAACCTGCATATTCATATCCATATAAACAACATCTATTGGAAATTTCACACCTCTCATATGTATGGCATTACAAGGATAGAGTAACATACCATAATAAGATGGCAGCTCTTCAATGCCAATCAAACCATTCATTCTATCTTGTTCTTTTGTAGCAATCATAACTTTTGTTGCTACTAAATACTCTAATCCTCGATCATCAATTAAGAATATATTAAGGGGATATGGTTTCACCAAAGTACTCCAAATCATTTCTTAATGATATTATATGCTATGTACATAATTAGTATATCAAACTATTTATCATAGCACTTCATGATGTAGTGGCTTAGACAGCTCTCCTCTCAAATTCTCATGCATTAGATCTTTAATTATTTCAATAGAATAACATTTGCTTAGAAGATAATAAAGTTTTGTTGCAGCAGCTTCTGCAGTCATATCATATCCACTAACTGCACCTGCATCTACTAAATAATTACTAGTTTCATATTCTCCAATATATGCATATCCTTTCAAACACTGGGTACACACTATAATAATAACTCCACGATCGGCTGCTTCTTTTAAAACAGTCTTTAATCGCTGATCTCGATTTGGTATATTCCCAACACCTAATGCTTCAATGATAATGCCTTTTAGTGGAGGCTTAAGCATATTTTCTAAAACATCAGTCTGGATACCGGGGAAGATCTTCACGACTGCAATTGGAAAATCTCCAAATTCAAGTACTCGAATGTTCCTATTTTTTTTCTTCATGATTAAATCTTCATTCATTTCTATACGAACTCCAGCTATGGCTAGCGGTGGGAAATTTGGTGATTCAAAAGCATCAAGTGTATCCGAACTCGTCTTTACTGACCTACACCCTCTAAATAGCTTGCCACCAAAATAAAGGCACACCTCTGGAACTTCACATCCAGCAGCTATCTGTAATGCTGTGATAATATTTTCTCTCGCATCATTTCTAACTTCACAAAGAGGAATTTGAGACCCTGTAAGAATTACTGGTTTATCCAAACCCTCCAGCATAAAGGAAAGTGCTGAGGCTGTATAAGCCATCGTATCTGTTCCATGTAAAATCACAAAACCATCGTATTCGTCATAATGCTCTTCAATATCCTTGGCTATTTTTATCCACTCCATCTGAGACATATTAGAAGAATCCAAAAGCGGTTCATATTCTTTAATACTATATTCTGGCATAATATCCGCCTTTAACTCTGAGAATGTATCAAGTTCTTTTTGCATATAGCCCTTTTGGGGCGCATAACCCTTCTCCGTTCTGACCATTCCAATCGTGCCACCTGTATATATAATGTATACCTTTTTTTTCATACTTGCCTCCGTAATTATCAAAAATAATGTAATTCTAGCTATCCTCACATACTTTTTATTTTGCTGCTCTTTTCTTGTTATCATACATCCTTTTGTCAGCTAAACCAATTAATTCATCGTACGTTGTCCCCTCTTGCGGAAAGCTAGCAATACCATAACTAAACCGGCAAACAATTTCATCATCTTCAAGCATGATTGGATTATCCAAAAAATGTTCTTCTAATTTATTCATTTTTTTAGCAATATCCAGTTCACTAGAATAAAGAATGACTGCAGCAAATTCATCTCCCCCTATCCTAGCTACTATATCTGATGCTCTTAGTCTGTTTTTTATATTTTTAGAAAAATATCGAATTAATTCGTCACCAGCAAGGTGACCCCTTGTGTCATTTACTTTTTTTAAACCATCTAAATCAAGCGTCACTACAATAAACGTTTCCTTATATCGACTTGATCTCGCAATAAGCTTCATTAAGGAATCCTCAAAGTATTTTCGATTATTTAAACCGGTTAAACTATCATGTTGAGAAATATAAATCATTTCTTCATAAAGCCTAAAATTTGTTAATGCAATAATTAATTGCTTTCTTAAATATTCGACAATCTCATAATCCTCTGATGAAAAAATATTGTTCTTATGACTGTCAATATTCAAAAACCCAAAGAGCTTCCCCTCAAGAAAAATTGGTGCACTAATTGTAGATTCTACTCTGTAGCCCTTAATATTATCAAGGAATTTTGAGCCATCCTCTTGTGCAATATATTGTTGAACATCATTAATGATAATTGTGTCTTTGATATTTCCCATTGTTCTCTTCCACTGAAAAGAATTTTGTAAAGGTAGACGATACTCCTTGGTTTCATTTTCAAGATATCCGACTGAGGCTACAATTTTAAGTGCATTGTCCTCCCCTAGTGTGAGAATACAACCAAAGTCTGCGTTATCAATAGCGTTAATAGATTTTTCTAATATAAAATCATAAATATCATCAAATCCAGATTTCTCTAAAATTGAATTGTTAACTTCTAATAGAAAATCTTTTATTTTCTCAATCTGCTCAACTCTTTTAGTCTGTACCAATTGTTGTGTGATATCATACATAACACCAACAATTCCACAAAAAACTGCATTTTTATCAAGTACTGGCGTTTTATGTATCATCACATCACGTTCTGTACCATCTTGTTGAATCACCTTTGTTTGAAAATATTGATCCTGCTTACTTTCTATAAGGTCTTTATCTGCTTTATCATAAATAATAGCTAGGTGTTCAGATGAAATATCATAGACGGTATGATCAATGACCTCTTCCAATGATAAACCAAAATACTTTAAAAAGGCCTTGTTGCAATACCGATATATTAATTGATTATCTTTATAGAAGATTGGCATAGGAATTTCATCAAGAAGTCCATTGATGAACTCATCTTCATATTGATAGGCAAATTCCTTCATAAAAATCTCCTTTCCTACGATTTCTTAAAGCAATCTAACAAAAAGCTGTAATAACATAAATTAAAATTTCGTCTCTAGTATATTATAGTACCTTTTATCACTTTCGACAAATGATTTCGACATTGTTGTATGTATGATTCCCATCCTGTTCTTGTTGAAACAGCAAAAAAATGGTATACTTTTATCAGGTAAACCATATGATAGGTAGGTGAGATTTTGGAGCAAATTATTGATGAACTCAAGAACAATCATATTATTCACAGCAATGATGTTAAAGTTTTAAAAGAATATATCAGCCAAAAATATCCATATGATTCTTTAAATAGAACTGCTGTAATTTTTGCTGACGCAGTACATAAAATAATTGATCATAACATTATACATTTTGATGAACCTTCAAGAATCTCAATCAAGCGAAACCTATTAAAAGAAGTTTCTCAAAAAAAAGTGTTTGAAATCAATGCTTTTGAAGTATTTGAAGTCTGCACTCAATTATATGTTGCTGATGAAGATTATATAGAGAGATTAACTTCATGGATTAATCATAATCAAAGCAAAATCATTTCGGTCGATGAAGTCGTTAAATTGTCTACTGACTTAAATAAACCTATTAAACCTGTACTAAATGAAGCTACTCTCGTTTTGAGAGCTCGGTTGGCTGTACTTGATGAAGAAACAAAAAGACAGCAAGAACAGCAGCAAGCTATGATTGACGCGTCTATTTTAGCTGAACAAATCATAGAACAAGAAATTGCTATTGAAGAACCCTTACAATTTCAAGTTAAGATCTCCCTATTAAGTAGGCTAAAAAGCAATTACAAAGAGGCTATCGCAATTGCTGCACTAACAACGGTTATATTCTCACTCATAGGCTCTCTTAAGTACTTTGATCATGTCAATAAAAAGCCAATTCCTAATCATAGCATAATTAATATGCCTACCATTGTTAATGAATTAAATGAAAAAGTTTTTAGTAAAGCCTCCCTCGGAAATCATTTGCCAGAACATTTGCAATATAAAGTAATTAACCTAGAAGCCTTAAAGGCATGGTTAAAAGAAAAAGATTCGACCTTAGCAGATGAAACTTATTTTAATAGCATTCATATGACCGCAAAAGCATATGACATCAACCCTTTATTGATGTTTGCCATTGCAGGACAAGAGCAAGCTTTTGTACCCAAAACCAGTGACGATGCTGATGCTATGGCTAATAACCCCTTTAATGTTTTTGGAAGCTGGGAAACCTACAATACAGATATTGACGATGCTTCTAGCATTGCTGCTCAGACAATTCTTAATTTAAGCAAAGATTGTCCGGAAAATGAAGATCCAATAAAATGGATCAACAAAAAATATGCCGAAGACCAAAACTGGCATATTGGTGTTACAAAAATCTATACACAGCTTGTAAAAGCCACTAATCTGAATTAGTGGCTTTTTTTAGGTATAGAAATACTAATTTGTGTACCCTTACCTAATTCACTTTTAACCAATATAGTTCCCTTATGAGCATCAATAATTGCTTTGACAATTGTAAGCCCTATCCCAGATCCCCCCGTCAATCTATTTCTAGATTTATCCGCTCTGTAAAACCTTTCAAATATATAAGGGAGATCATTTTCTGGTATTCCTGAACCATTGTCATTGATTGTAATTTTTGTAAAACTCTCATCCGCAAAAACAGCAATTTCTAGTATGCCTCCTTGTGGCGTATATTTAAGAGCATTGGACAATAAATTCACGATAACTTGACTCATTTTATCCTGATCTGCTTCAATGAATTCTTCTTTTCCTATAAAATCGACCTTAATCTTCTTACTGTTATAATCATTTTCAAAATTATGAAGAATTCTTTTCATAACCTGTGAAATATCAAATTCTGTTTTCGTAAGTATAAGGTTTTCGCTTTCATATTGAGCTAGTTTTTCTAGGTCACCCACCATTCTTCCAATTCTCATAATTTCTTCATGACAGCTCTCAAGTCTTTGAAGCTCAGGTTCCCATATGCCATCAATCATGGCTTCCATATGACTTTGCAGTGTGGCTATTGGTGTTCGGAGTTCATGAGCTACATCACCTGTTAATCGTTTCCTTAGTACCTCTTGAGTTTCTAAAGTCTGTGCAAGTTGATTCACTGATTCGGTTAATTGCCCTATTTCCTTTGTATTTGACGCTTCATTGATACGGTCATGAAAATACCCCTTTGAAATCTTTTGTGCCGAATCAATTACCCTCGCTATCGGTATACTCAATCTTCTAGCCATGATGTACCCTAGAATAAGTGCAAATATCAAAGAAAAAATACCAACCCCAATAAACAAGCGATTTAAGGTATTTATAAATTCTAAATCATTATCATTCAAGTAAAAGGGTCCATAGTAACCAATATACACTGTACCAACTTCATTCCCATCACTGATTATAGCATAAGGTACTTCTACATAACTTCCTTTTAAGCTAGGATAACGACTATTCAAATTACTAGCCATTTGCTGAAGCATCCTTTGACACATGCCATTGTTATGAACGGTTGCATCCCAAATCACTTCTCCTAAACTATCTTCCAACCGCACAATTAATCCATTGCCCATTGCACCAATACCTATGTCTTCAATTAAAGCTGTTTCCCACTGTCCTCCAGGCTGATATTGATTTGTTAATGCAGCAACAACTTCTTTGTTTCTTTGCTCAATATTATTCTTAACATAAGTTTGAAACTGTTTATCCAACATCAAGTTAGTTAAAAAGCTAATTAAAGTAACACTGATCAGTGCAACTAATATGTAGGATAGAGATAGCTTTGTACGTAAGCTATACTTCATAACAATCACCGCCAAATCTTTATGAACTATTTGTTCGTTTTTTTACTTAGTTCACAACAATCTAATTTTCCATTTCCAAAAGCTTTCACATTTTCTTGTGCTAAATTTTTTAAAAAAACATTGTAAGCCTTCTTGATTTTTTTCAATAATCCTGTCATAAGCCTTCACTCCTTTCATTATATTTAACATTCTTTGGTTAAACTATTTGCATCTTGGAAACATTATAACAATATAATGTGTAGTTTTTATGAAGTTCCTTGTATTTATGTTAAAAATATATTTTTTTCGTAAGAACTTGACAAGGTTGTGATGATAGAGTATACTAAATATACCGTAGGGGGGTATAGTATATCTCCGATACGTATTCCTAAATCAAACTTAACTTAAAAAAGGTCAGGTGGTTGACATGAAAAAAGAAAGTTTAAAGATTCTCGGTATGACCTGCTCAGCTTGTGCTTCAGCTACTGAAAGGGCTGTTAGAAAGATTGATGGTGTTCAAGAAGCTAGTGTTAACTTTTCAACCGAAAAGTTAAATATTACCTATGATGAATCAAAAGTTACAGTAAATAATATTAAAGATGCAGTTACAAAAGCTGGTTATGACGCTTTAGAAGAAGTCACCGAAAAAGAAGTAACAATTCCAATTCAAGGCATGACATGTGCTGCCTGTGCAAATAGAATTGAAAAGGTAACTGGAAAAATGGATGGAGTTTCTGTATCAACTGTCAATTTCGCAACTGAAAAAGCGACAATAAAATATGATCCAACCAAGGTAAGAATTTCTGAAATTAAGCAAGCTATCGCTAAAGCTGGTTATAAGGCACTAGAAATAGAAACGAAAATAGCTGTAGATGAAGATAAAATAAGAAAACAAAAAGAAATACGTACCCTTTGGACTAAATTTATCATATCTGCTGTATTCAGTATACCATTACTTTATATTGCAATGGGTTCAATGGTAACTTGGCTGAACTTTCCGATACCACAATGGTTAGATCCAATGATGTATCCGTTAAATTTTGCTTTATCACAAATTATATTAGTGATCCCAGTAATCCTCGCTGGAAACAAATTTTATTCAATTGGCTTTAAAGCAATTTTTCGAAAAAGTCCTAATATGGATTCTTTAATTGCAATGGGTACATCGGCCGCTATACTCTATAGCGTATTTTCAACCTACATGATATCTATCGGTGAATTTATCTATGTTGAGGATTTGTACTTTGAAACTGCTGGTGTTATTATCACTTTAATTTTACTTGGAAAATCTCTTGAAGCAGTATCTAAAGGTAAAACCTCTGAGGCCATCAAAAAGCTAATGGGTCTAGCACCAAAAACTGCAACAATCATTCAAGATGATAAAGAAATTGAAATACCTATTGAAGAAGTTGAAGTTGGAGATATTATACTTGTTAAACCAGGAGAAAAGCTACCTGTTGACGGTGTTGTTGTTGAAGGCTATACTTCTGTTGACGAATCTATGCTTACAGGAGAAAGTATACCTGTTGAAAAAAATGTAGGTGCTAAAGTTATCGGCGCTAGTATTAATAAAAACGGTTCCATCAAGTTTAAAGCAACAAAGGTCGGTAGTGATACCGCACTCGCACAAATCATTAAGCTTGTAGAAGATGCCCAAGGTTCAAAGGCACCAATAGCTCAAATGGCAGACATTGTATCCGGTTACTTCGTACCGATTGTTTTTGTAATCGCAACCTTATCGGCATTGGCTTGGTTTATCACTGGTCAATCCGCTGTATTTTCACTTACCATTTTCATTGCAGTACTCGTTATTGCTTGCCCATGTGCCCTCGGCCTAGCAACACCAACAGCTATTATGGTAGGAACCGGTAAAGGTGCAGAATATGGTATATTGATTAAAGGTGGCGAGGCTTTGGAGCTTACCCATAAGATCAACACAATTGTCTTTGACAAAACAGGGACTCTCACTGAAGGTAAGCCCGAAGTAACAGATATAGTTGCAGTTGAATCAATTGATAAAAATATGCTTCTTCAACTAGCAGCATCCGCTGAAAAGGGTTCTGAGCATCCTCTAGGTGAAGCAATTGTAAAAGGTGCTGAAAAAGAAAATCTTGAATTATTAAAGGTTGAACAATTCGTTGCAATACCAGGTCATGGCATTGAGGTAACAATTAATGCTAAGAATTTATTATTAGGTAACCGCAAACTAATGGCCGATAGGAATATCTCCCTCGAACTCCTTGAAAACGAGTCAGATAGATTGGCATCTGAAGGCAAAACTCCTATGTATATTGCAATCAATGATAAAATTGCTGGCATAATAGCCGTAGCAGATGTTGTTAAAGAAAGCAGTGCAAAAGCCATTAGACAGTTACATGACATGGGTATTGAAGTGGCTATGATTACTGGAGATAATAGAAAAACAGCTGAGGCAATTGCAAAACAGGTGGGTATCGATAGAGTTTTGGCCGAGGTACTTCCTCAAGATAAAGCAAATGAAGTGAAAAAGTTGCAATCTGAAGGTAAAAAAGTTGCTATGGTAGGTGACGGTATTAATGATGCCCCTGCTCTAGCACAAGCAGATATTGGAATTGCGATAGGCTCTGGAACAGATGTAGCCATGGAGTCTGCTGATATTGTACTTATGAGAAGTGATCTGATGGATGTTCCAACAGCAATACAATTAAGCAAAAGCACAATACGAAACATTAAGCAAAACCTCTTCTGGGCCTTTGGTTATAATGTTGCTGGTATACCTATCGCTGCAGGCTTATTATATGCCTTCGGAGGACCTAAGTTGAATCCAATTTTTGCTGCAGCAGCCATGTCACTTAGCTCAGTTTCTGTATTAGTAAATGCCTTAAGGTTAAAAGGCTTTAAACCAAAAAAACTTAAATAAAGAGGTATTAAAAATGAAAAATAAAATGATACTAATCGTGATTCTCATTGCAACTGCTATTACATTTTCTGCTTGTAAGGATACTGATGTTGTTGGAAAGGTATCAATCACATCTTTTGAAGCAGTGCTAAATCAGAACCCTGATAACATTAAGTCAGATGACACAACAAATAGCTGGGCACTCACATCAGCAACTGGAGAAAGATTTATCTGGAGTAAGGACTTTAGTAATGAAGGCACGCCTGATGCTATGCTTGAATTCGATGCTCAACCATTTCTTGATGCTGGATTAGACATAAATAAACTACCTGCTGAAATGGTTTCAGGCAACAAAATTATATATACCTCTGAATTAGGTGGAGACAAATTTACTTATAAAGGTGATGCTACCCCCATAGAAACTTATAAGCAAATTGTTAAAACAAATAGAGATGTGATTGGCTATCATGCAAATCTTGATCACTATGGAATTGCACTTGGAAATGGGAATATGTTCGAATGGGCAAAAGACATGAGCACCAACGATAAGGATATTGTATTTGTACTAAATCCTCAACCCTTTATAGACGCAGGAGTAGCACCAGAAAAAGTTGAAGGATGGGTGTTTGCAAAGGTTGAAATGATGGATGAAAACGGAAAGTCTATGGAGACAGATAAATTTTTAAAGCCTTTTGATCTAAAGTAATAAAAAAAATATATAAGGAGAAAAATCATGAAAAAACAAATCAATATTAAAGGTATGAGCTGTACACATTGTATAAAACATGTTGAAAATGCATTGGAACAGCTAGAGGGCGTTTCTAATGTTTCGGTTGATTTAGAAAATAATAGTGCAATTGTTGAGCTTCACAACGATATACCAGATAATCAACTTGAGGAAGCTATTGAAGAAGCTGGTTATAATGCAGTTTCTATAACTAACTTATAATTATTTGGTCGGCAAGCTACAACTTATGTCGACAAGTATATATAAGTAGATTTGGAGGGAGTTACCATGAATGAAGAATTAAGTACCACTTCAATGGCTCGAACAAAAGCTCGAACAGAAAAACAAAGAAATGACTTAATTACTAGACTGAACCGAGTCGAAGGTCAAGTAAGGGGAATTAAGGGTATGATTGAAAAAGATGTTTACTGTGACGATATTTTGCATCAGATTTCAGCAGTTCAAGCCGCTCTAAAATCAGTTAGTAAACTTGTCCTCCAAAGCCATATGCAAAGTTGCTTAGTTGAACGAATTCGATCAGGTGATGAAGATGTCGTTGATGAAATTTTAAATACTATTGGAAAAATGCTGTAATTTGAATACAAAGAATGAGCTCAGCAGCAATGAGCTCATTCTTTTTGCTATATGGGGGTTGAGGACTAAAAAAAAGAGTGTATGTAATATCCTTTTCAGGATGAGCTGCTAACAATAAACTTCAAGATCAACTATTTATAGCATTGTTTATAATGATTTGTTACAGCTTTAAGTATAATCAACGATGATGTTGCTCCTGGATCTTGATGTCCAATACTTCTATCACCTAAATAGCTAGCTCTACCTTTTGTAGCTTTTATAGTCTTCGTAAATTCTACTCCCGCTTGGGCTGCTTGACATGCTGATTCTAAACACATTAATAGTGAATGTCCTTTTTCAATTCCTAGTTTAATAGATTCATAAGCAGGTTCTAAAGCATCAACCATAGTTTTTTCACCTTTTGTTGCCTTTCCTTTTTCTTTAATACCAGAAATAGCTGCTAGTAACATTTTTTCCACTAATACACCATCTAAAACCGTTTTACCTTGAGCAACAATACCTGCTTTTATAAAAGCTGTCCCATAAAGTGGACCAGAAGCGCCGCCTACGGTAGATAATAATGTCATTCCAACTTTTTTAAGCGTTATCCCTATATCAGTGTCTTCGTCAGTTACTTTGAGTGCCACAGCATTAAAACCTCTTTTCATGTTGATCCCATGATCGGCATCCCCAATTGCACCATCTAAGGATGTTAAAAAATCTGTATTTTTTTCAATTGCTTTTTCTATACACTTGATAAAACTGTTCATCGTTGCTTCCATATTGATCCTCCTATTTTAATAGTATTACTGTTATATTTTTTATAAGCAATAAGTGTGCCAAGCATTTGTATTAGTTAAATAAAGTAATTTTAATCTGTTCAATTTTTTCTATGATTTTCAAATGATTTAACTCAATGTGCTCAGCAGCACTAACTTGCTGTTGTATATTTGCAAAGATAGATTGCGCTTCTTGCTCCATAATATTACTTGTTGTCACCACCTGCTCAATTGATTCCTGTATACTATCTGTCTCTTCTTCAACTTGTTTCGTAGATAGCATTACTTCATCAACTTCTTCTGAGGTTCTAGTAATTAGATTAGAAATATTCTCGAATAGAAGTCCTGCTGAATCTACTAAATGAATGCTCTCACTAACATCATCTCTAGTTGTATTTAATGCTACATTAACATTTTGGATGTCTTTTTTGTTTGTACTTATGAGTATAGATATCTGGTTTGCAGCTTGATGGGTTTGTTCAGAGAGTTTTCTAATTTCTTGGGCTATTACAGCAAAGCCAAAACCTTCTCTTCCTGCTCTAGCCGCTTCAATTGAAGCATTTAGAGCTAGTAAATTTGTTTGATCGGATATTTCTTTGATTGTTGTAGTAATTTTTCCTATTTGTTCAGAACTTCCAACTAATTTACCAATTGCTTCAATTACATTGTAAGTACTCTCTTGAAGCTTTGCCATTTGATTTATCGCACTAATGACTACTTGGTTGCCTTGTTGAGTTTCGTATTTCGTATTTTTAACATGTCCATATGTAGCATCAATGGAATTGGTTACTGTAAATACTTGAGTTTTCATTTTATTCCCAATTTCAGAATAATTCTTAACGGTTTCAGATTGGTTTTCTACACCATACATCATCTCCGAAACGTCAAATGCAATTTGATTTGTTAGTTCTACTGATTGCTCAATATCCTTAGAAAGCATATGGAAAAAACTTAATAGTCCTTGTAGTTCATGATCTAACTTTTTCTTAAATGATACGAGTTCTATATCGTTTAACTCCTTATTCTCTTTTTCCAAATTATCTACTTCATCTATTTCATTTGCTTTTTCAAGAATTTGTTTTGTTCTTTTTGTCCATTGCAACTTTAGCCACCCAATATACTCTTTTCTTTTTCTCATAACATAACCTCCTTAATTCTTTTTATCATTTCATTAAGTCCTAAAACAGTAACAAAAATCATATTTACTTTATTATAAGCAATAAGCATGCCAGAACATATAAAGCTAATAAAATGCTATATATTGTTACTTGTTCAATATTATTGTTAAAATGTACAATAACCAGTCATATTTTACCTACAAAAAAAGACTTAGATGATTAAAATAATCACTTTAGTCTTTTTCGTTCTAAAAAATAATAAGCAAGGAAAATAATATCTAGTTCTATTTTCCTTGCTTATTAAATTCAATAAATATATATCAATTTCACTTAGGTAGTCTACTATCATAATCTTTATGCTCATTACCAACATAATCCAATATTGCCTCAATTTCAATTAAGCTACCTTCGTTATGATCATATATTTTTATCTCTCTAGGTTCTCCATCGTCATCTTTATGTTGAAGATAATTATGAACGACCTCTTGTGCATTTACTGCATTTATTTCATTTCCATAAATTGCAACATACTCTTTCTTAGGAATGGATAATGTAATGTGATAACCTTCTTCTAACCTTTTTCTCTGTTCGTAAATATCATTAATCATAAGTTACCCCTTTCAATTACAAAAATACTCAAAGAGCTATTTCTCATAATTGTAGTATAACCAGTGGGTATATCCTTATACTAAAAATCTTAGACTTATTTAATAGAAATACCTATATCTATAAGGCACATATGGAAGATATGGTTGATAAGGCAAATATGGGCGTCGTGGATAAGCTATAGATGGTCGAGGTCTGTATGGAATATATGGCGATCTATATCTTCTTGGATACCTACGTCTTCTTCTACCAAACATTTCGTTCAACAATTGCACTTGAATATTATCCCATAACCATACATTTCTACCGGGAACTACAAATTGTTGAGCCTCAACATCTGTCTCGACTGGTTGCACCTCTTGCATTAATTTTGGAAGCACACCATCTTTTTCCATTTTAGCATAAATTCTTGCAACAATAGTTAAAATAACTTCCTTATCAGGGTATTCATCAAACATTAAGCTACCTTCGTACTCAAGGTTATCACATTCTTCATCTACATGAAGCTGAATGTTTTTACACATGTCTGGATATAAACTTTTCATATATTGGGTATCTGCTTTATCACATTCATATCCGTCATCGTCGTCGTATTCTTCTTCCTCTTCCATAGGCCTTTGTATACTTTTTGGTATATACATTTGCCTTGATTCAGGTTCGAAAATAGGCTTCTTTTCTTCAACAGGGTATTTTTTTGCTATATTACTCGCATATGGATTCATTTGCATTGGATAATCATAATTATATCTTTTCATGGATATCTCCAAGCTTTTATTCAATAATAGTATATGTCAACGCTATCATTTGTGCTTCCATTTCATCAATTATTTAACAAATATTTTATCGTTCGGCTTTTTTATTGCTTCTTCCGCTTCATTTCTCCTGCCTGCCTATTGATTTAATTTTATCTTAGATAATTACTATTCACCTTGAAGACCTAATTCTGTTGCATTCTCTTTCATACCTTCAATCGTCCATAGTATAATAGTATCAAGATCCATTCCCAACATCTCACAACCTTGTAATATTACATTGCGATTTACCCCAGCTGCAAAGCCAGCTGACTTAAATTTTTTCTTAACCGATTTCACTTCAAGATCAAGTATACTCTTGGTTGGTCTCATCAAGACTGTGGCTGTAATCAACCCCGTTAATTCATCAATTGTATATAGAACTTTCTCCATTTTTAATTCAGGTTTTACATCACTGCAAATATTCCACCCATGAGATACAACAGCATGAATAATATCTTCGCTTATCCCCTCTTGTTCCATGATTTCCTTTGCTTTATGACAATGTTCTTCTGGATAAAGTTCGTAATCCAAATCATGTATCAATCCAATATTACCCCAATACTCTTCATCTTCTCCAAACTTGTGTGCAAAATACTTCATTACCCCTTCTACGGCCATTCCATGCTTTAACAAATTATCACTCTTATTGTATTTCCCTAGCAATTCATATGCTGCTTCTCTTGTTTCCATTTATCAATACTCCTTTGATTTCTTCTCTATCAGAACCACGTTTCTCATTTTTCTTGCATTAATGTCATTATATGATATTATAAATATAAAAGCAAATAATGTATATCAATAGACAACCATTTTTCTTCAAAAGCAAACGAGCTTAAGGAGGTATTCATATGAGTGAATCTTTTAAAAACATTCAAAATAAAGCTTTAACCACTTTTCAATTAGATAAATTTTTTTCTGCAGACTTAGATTTGATGTGCATTTCTAATATAGAAGGGATGTTTCTAAAGGTAAATAAAGAGTTTGAAAATCTCTTAGGTTACAAAGTTGAAGAACTTGAGGGTAAGTATTTTCTTACTTTGGTACATACGGAGGATGTTGCTGCTACCTCTGAAGCGATGCAAGCTCTGAGTTCACAAACGTCAGTATATAAATTTGTCAACAGATACCTTTGTAAAAACGGATCCTATAGATATATCGAATGGAAATCTTATCCTTGTGAAGAACATGTTTATTCATCAGGCAGAGACGTTACACAGACTATACAAATGCACCAGGAATTGATGCAAAAAAATGAGGAGTTGGCTCGACTTACCACTAATTTAAAGGAAGCAAATACTATTTTTGAAGCCTTAGCTGGTACAGATCGTTTAACTGGATTGTATAATCGTTATTCCTTTGACCAAAACATCATAAATGAAATGGAACGTTCTGATCGCTATGGAGAACATCTTTCAATGCTTATTTATGATATAGATCATTTCAAACGTGTTAATGATGATTTTGGGCACCCAATTGGAGATGAGGTTTTAAAACAGACTGCTTCAATCTTTATACAACTTATTCGACAATCAGATATGGCTTTTAGAATTGGTGGAGAAGAGTTTGCACTACTAATGCCCGAAACTTCTTTAAAACAAGCTTATCTTGTAGCCGAAAAAATTCGCATAACTTTTGAAAACCATTTCTTCCAAGTAGTAGGAAAGATTACCGCTAGTTTCGGGGTCTCAGAACGTTTTAAATTTGAATCCTTTAAAAGCTGGTATAGAAGAACTGACGAAGCACTGTATTCTGCTAAAAGCTGTGGGCGAAATCAGGTTGTATGCCATAACAAAAAAGATATTCCTATTGTATCAGTGAATATCGCGTGGGATGAAAAATGGAATAGCGGAAATCGAATGATTGATAGTCAGCATAAGGAGCTTTTGGTACTAGGCACTGCTATCTTTGATAGCACCTATTCCAAAACAAATTCCCATGAAATTATGCAACAGCTTGATAGTCTTTTATTTAAGATCCAAACCCATTGTGACGAGGAAATACGCATTTTAAAGTCTATTGGATATAAAGAAATAACAGAACATGCGAACCTCCATCACCATTTAATGAAAAAAGCCGAAAAACTCAAAATCGATTATATGAATGGTGATGTAAAAGCTTCAGTTTTTCTTTCGTTTATATTAGATGAATTTATCATGGATCATATACAGCATGAAGATATAAAATATTTTCAGTTGCTGAACAATTAACCAAAAGGGGCGTCTATCGCCCCTTTTTACTACTCTTTCAACCTTAGAGTAAAATAAAACTTCACGCTCTCATTTGTATTTTCTACACCAAATTGACTCTCATGTAAATCAAGGATATTCTTAACTATCGCTAACCCGAGTCCAGTTCCCCCAGATTTTTTGTCTCTGGATTTTTCTACCCTGTAAAATCGATCCCATATTTTAGGAAGATCTTCTTGATCTATGTGGTCTCCATTGTTTTCTATATACACAATTAGTTCACCCTCTTTTATTTCTGTGCCTATTACAATATATCCCCCCTTATGTACATGTCTTATTGCATTACTTAGTATATTGGTTATTACCTGCTCTATCCTTTTCCGATCTCCATATACGTCTAGATTGATATCCTCGTATTTAAACTTCATGTTAATATTCTTTTCACTCACGGATTTGGATAGCCTACTAATCATTTCATCAATTAAATAAATGATATTGAATTTTTCAATCTTTAATTCTTGTACTTTTGACTCCAGTTTAGCTAGGTCAAGCAATTCCAAAACCAATTCATCCATCTTTTCAATTTCATCAAGTATAACATCAATATAATAACTCTTTTTTTCTTCAGCTATATTATCCTTAATTCCTTCTGCAAAGCCCTTTATAACCCCTAATGGTGTCTTAAATTCATGAGATACACTTGATATAAATTCTTTACGCATTTTTTCTAAATTACGTTCTTTTTCTATATCTGCCTGAAGTTGCTGATTTGCAGATTTTAATTCTACCAAACTCGTACCCAGATTCATGGATAGTCGATTTAAACTTCCTGCTAAATTTCCCAATTCATCATTGGATTTAATCACACACTCTTCTGAGAAGTCGAAGTCAGCCATTTTACCTGCCACCTTGTTCATCTTAATTAAGGGATTGGCAATGATCCTTGAGAAAAGTAAAGACATCACAGCTACCAGTACAATTGCAATCATAATAGCGTATAAATAATAGCCTTTCATAACATTCACGGCTTCACCAACTGGTTGTAAGGATGAAATCACAAATAGGAACTCTGTCATTTTATTTTCATGTATAATTGGTTTTACAAATACTATATGATCCATAGTATCGGATGCACCTTTGTAATGAAACGCAGTAATTTGGTCTTGCTCCATGACCATCTTACCTGTGCTGTATTGCCAATTCCAATAATCGATTGATGACCATAATAAATCATTATTATAGTTTGTTAATAATTCAATTTGAGAAGGAATATTTAATTCTTCAATTATTCCGGAAATTTTTTCATATCTAAATGCTACACTATTATAACCTCCATATGTAGCGATCGCACCTGGCAAAACTGGCAAACCTTCTTGGACTCCGCTAATCTGAATACTCGGAAGCAGTTCCTGACCTTCTATTAAATGCGACTCTGAATCAACCGGTGATATTGCTACTTCGGCTGACATACTTGCAGCTTCGAGGTTGATATTTTCCCATTTTTTATTGTCCTTTTTTATACTAACAATAGAAAAAACATTACTGAAATCAGAATTAAAATAGCCCTCAACTGCAATTTCAGAGTCTAATGTAAGATTCAGACTTTGAAAATCTTCTAGAAAGGCCACATTGGTTAATGGTATCCTTACTCTTCCACTTGATGCAGTGTTCAGAAGAATATCAAAGTTAGGTATATATTTTACAAATCTATTTTCATCCAATACAGCAATTTGTACATTGTTTTCGTCTGAAAATCTATTTAAATTTTTAACAATATTTGTACTGTCCCATTCTTCATTGGAGTATTGCACGCTGAGCTTCTCCATGTTTTTTTCAAGTTGGGTTATTTTAGTGTGTAAGTAAAACTTTTCAAAAAACAATGTCTGACCAACCATAAAAATACCAAGAAAGAAAGAAAAAAACACTATGGTAATGATAAACAACTTAAGCACTATACTTGCTTTTCTCATTATTTCACCTCAAATTTATACCCATATCCTATTATGGTTGATATCACAACCGCTTTATCACCTAGCTTGCTTCTTAATCTCCTAATATGTGTGTCTACAGCTCTTAAGTCTCCATAGTAATCATATCCCCAGATCTTACTTAGAATAGTGTCCCTAGTTAATACAATATTCTTGTTCTCCATCATAAAAAGCAACAAATCATACTCTTTGGGAGCGAGCTCAATTGATTTATGATCGATCTTAACGGACCTTGAAAATCTATTTATTTCTATTCCATAACATTCTAAAACACCATCTAAACGACCTACCGTACCCTCTGCTCTCTTTAAGAGCATCTTGGATTTTGCTACCAATACTTTTGGGCTAAAGGGCTTTGTAACATAATCATCTGCACCCAAATCATATCCCATCAACTTATCCTCTTCATCTGATCTTGCAGTAAGCATGATGATTGGTACATCAGATATTTTTCTAAGCCTTTTACAAACAGACCATCCATCTAATTTAGGAATCATAATATCTAAAATTACAAGATCAATTTTCTCTGTCTCAAAAAAATCTAATGCAGACCTTCCATCTTCTGCTTCAATGATTCTAAAACCTTCCTTAGAAAAATAATCTATAACAATCTCTCTGATTCTATCATCATCTTCAACCAAAAGTATCTTTTTATTCATGCTCATATGGCCTCACTTAAACCTATATTTGTCAGAACATGACCAATACCTGCATATCATTTTCATTCAAGCAGGCATTGGTCATAAGAAATATTAATTTTTATTATTGGGTTAATTTAATCGTTTTACCGTTAGCTGTTATTTCATCAGCGATAAAAACCAATGTACCTTCGCTTAACTCAATTAACATTGCATCTTTTACTACTTCTCCGTCTTCTAGCCTATCATCTACATTAACAAAGTAAGTTCCTAACTCATAAGGTACACTTGCTGTTGAGGATTCATTATTTGTTGCCGGTAACGCTTTTATAATACTTATACTATTTGCTGCTGGTAAACCACTTATAATTCGTTCATTGTTTTCAAGAATAATATCGACTTGTTCTACTCCAGTCTTAACTTCCACTGAATCTGTATCTAAAGTGGTACGCATTATTGCTGGTACTGCTTCTGTAGATGCTTCGAAAATGACTGCTGTACTTCCTCCAGTGGATATACCAATCTCTTGTGACATTTTAAGCGTCACTTCAGTCCCTACCTTTAAATCTAATTTCTTAAATTCTTCGTTTTCCAAGAAATGTCCTATTGGAACAAGATATTCTTGATCTTTCGTCTTTACTGTCATATCGTATTTATTGATTTTTTCAATTGTACCCGATATTTCATTAGGGATTTCTGGTGCATTACCTTTTGTAGCCATAACAGCATGTGCTGTTCGTACTGTAATTGGAGCCTCCGTAAATGTTAATGTTTCTTCTTTTGTGTTTGTCTCAACGTTTGTGTTTGTCCCAGCGTTAGCAGCAATTACAAATGTCAGCATAATGCCTGAAACCACCAACGTAAGGGGAATAATTTTCTTCATATTGATTACCTCCATAAAATATTTTCTGTTACAAATGGAGTATAATTCACTCACATGTAATTCATGTGTACGTAAAGTATAATTTTAGTGGCAAAATGAATCCCCCAAAGCTTACGTTTGAGGGAATAATATAAAATCTTCTAGTTTTGATGTGACTCGCAAAGTTGTACCTCGCATATAATGTTTCTAGGGAGGTGATTGTTATGCAACGACCAACAAATAAAAACGCAGATGTCTATAATCGGGATATTCATAAGACCTTTACATATAATTCTATCGATATGCTAACGATTGATATTTCTTACCCTCAAATACGTTTGAATCAAAATCTAACTGCTCAAAAGCATATGAACACGTATTATCAACAACAAGTCAATCAATTTTATGAATATGCATCAATTGACCTTAGACAAGCTGCCCTAGAATCGTACCAGTATAGACTTATGAATAATTTCCCCTTTTTGAAGTATGAGGCAGTTATGAAATATACTGTCACCCTGAATGCAAATTGCTTATTGAGCACTTATTTCGATCAGTATGAATTTACTGGTGGTGCACATGGAAATACCGTTCGCTCATCAAGCAATTGGACTCTAAAAGATGGTTATATAATCTCTATGAAAGATCTCTTTCATAATCATCAGGATTATAAACAGCTCATCATCAATCAGATCAGAAGCCTTGCAGATCAACAAATACAACAGAACCCAACCATTTATTTTAGTACTTATCAGGAGCTCATCATTCAGAATTTTAATCCTGAGAACTTTTATCTAATACCTGATGGCATAGCCGTCTATTATCAACAATATGAAATTGGCCCTTACGCTAGTGGAATAATCGTATTCGATATTCCTTATCAAAAATTGGGAATCACTTCCCCAGGGTGTCTCCCCTAAGAAGCGTTCACTGAATGCTTCCCAATTACTTTCCACCTTTATTAGGTTCTTTATTTCTAATATATTTTACACCCCTACTTGAATTGCTCGTTTTTGTGGTTCTAATCTCAAATTGCTTAAGAGAAGCAACAAAAGGTGTAAGTTTTGAATATCCATAGTTTCTAGTGTCGAAATCGGGGTATCTTTTATTAAGAGTACTACCCAACTCTCCTAAAAATGCCCATCCGTCTTCATCAGAAATCTCCGTAATGATTGTTTTGATGGTTTCAATTAGTTTATCTGTGCTTGTCATACCCACTTCAGTTTCTTCCTTTACCTTGGTCCCTTTTATGTTACTCTCTTCTGTATGTTCTGTAGTGATTGATGCGAGCACTTCCAGATATTTAAATTTCTCACAAGCTGATATGAAAGGCGTAGGTGTTTTCTTTTCTCCCATCCCTATAACATACATACCAGCTTCTCTAAGGCGAGCCGCTAGTTTAGTAAAATCACTATCACTAGATACAATACAAAAACCATCAACATTATTAGAATAAAGTATATCCATAGCATCAATTATTAAAGCTGCATCTGAGGAGTTTTTACCTGTTGTGTATGAATATTGTTGTATCGGGCTAATTGAATAATTAAGCAATACATTCTTCCACGATGCCAATTGAGGTTTGGTCCAATCCCCATAAATTCTTTTATAGGTAGGTGTCCCATGATTTGAAATCTCATCAATAATGTACTTAATATATTTATCAGATACATTATCTGCGTCAATTAGAACCGCAATTTTTTTATCCTTATCCATAGCTGATCTCCTTTTCTCTTGTATCAATCTTTTCTTTTTGATAAACTAAGTAATATAATCGCCAATGCTCCCCCACCTATTAAAAAGAATCCTAATAGTAATATCAACATAATAGATATTCCCATTTTCATACCCCCTTTTCTTTTTTGTAACCAATCCGACCAATTACCTTTCTATTCATTATCCCATATTGTTTGAACAATATCAATTAATATGTCCATAAGGTGTAGGCGAACTCTTTTGGATGTGGTATGATGAGCTCACTATTCGTACTGGAGGCCAATGCTATGCCTATTATGGGTAAAAAAATGCTTGAATTATATCATCAACTCGACAATCACATCATGACGCACTATAACTCTCCTAAGCAAAAACAAGCGCCTTGTGCAAAAGGTTGTGCTTCTTGCTGCAGTCAATTTTTCGAAATTTCTACCATCGAATTCCTTGTCATCTTGAATCAACTAAAAACCATTGAGTCAGATCTCCTTGAAACCTTTCAAGAAAATTCGAAGGTACTCATGTCTTTGTTCAAGGAATATCATCATAATTTTTTTGAAAGCTATTTTAATGATTCTAGCCCAAACAGTGTAAACCAAACTTACTATCAGCATCCTGAACGATTTAAAATACACTTTCCATGCGTATTTTTATCCAAAGAAGGCGCTTGCCAGATCTATCCGGTACGACCCTTTGTATGTAGAACAACTGGCGTCGGCTATAAACGTCGGTTTGAATGGGGCCCTATTTGCAATGAAATCCACAATGGTTTTTTAGCTTCTTTTTGGCAAGTTGATTTGCGTAAGTTTTTGCCTGAGATTGATGCTATTTCTTGGGGTGTAAGCTTAAGACAGTATCCAATGTTTTATTTTATGTTCGAGTACTTCACCAACCATTCCAATCCCTTTACAAACTCTTTACTAAAAAGCTGTTTCGAGGATTCTGAGGTTGATTTTTTAGAAAAGCTCAAAGAGAGAAAATAATGCTAATTTCATAATGAGCAAAAAAAACTTGGTAATTAAAGCTTTCACTTATATCACCAAGCGCTTATGAAACTAATTCATATTCAATGTACCAAAACCTCCGCATTCCCTAAGGTTCGTAACCGAATGCAAGCTTCATTTGCACATTGTTATACTAAACAGTAGTTTCTATATTCTATACTTATTGTACATCATTATCTATGAAATCACTTTTCGGTAGTTCATCAAAAATGCTATTCACCTCAATAGTCAAGCCTTCAAAATGTGAAGATACTACTTCTTCACCTGCTTTATAAACCATAAAGAAGTCAATCTGACGTTCAACAAAATAATAGGCCATTATCTGCTGATTTTTAGAATCTATAATCCAATACTCCCTAACCCCTGAAAGCATATAGGTATTCAACTTATCTACCATATCCCTGCTTCTTGTACTGACAGATAATATTTCCAGTACTAGAGTAGGCGTCCCCATATATGTTCCATTTGACTTTAAATTACCTGCCAGATCGCAAATAACAAATAAATCAGGCTGCATCACATCTGGATCCTTAATATCAGGCTTATGAAAATGTATATCAAACGGTGCCAACATGACCCTACATTTCTTTCCTGCAAAAAAGGTTTTAAACTCCATATACAAACTGCCTAAAATCTCTTGATGCCATAGATTAGGTGAAGACAATATATAAATTTCTCCATTGATAAATTCCATCCTGAGGTTGGTTTTTTCATTGATAATCATAAATTCTTCATAAGAAACCTTTTTCCCACCATATTGATAATCTAGTGCATTTTCTTTAACGGTAAAATACTGTTCAATATCCGTGACATAGGGAGTTAATCTAGCAATCTTATTACCATTTTTTGTGATTACTACATCGTTTTGATTATCACAAACACAATCCAAATGTTTTCCTAAATTCTGTTTCAATTCTGTAGCCGTTATTACAATTCCTTCTTTATAAGCACTCTTACTCATACAATCACCTCCAATTTCAGATTATCATACCGTACACTTTAAGTCAAGTATATCGTGCGATATATTTTTATATACTGTATGATTTTATTCTGCGGATGCATCTTTTAACCGAATGGAAGCTTGCATTCGGTTACGAAACCGTAGCGAATGCGGAGGTTTTGTAACATTTACAGCTTATACTTTATTCCAACTTATTCCATTACCACATATTGCTTGTTGATATGTTCTCTACAAAGCTGTTACACTTATGCCTGGTGATTCACTTAACTTTCCCAATTGAACGGCAAAACAATCAATACAAACACCGTAATAAGGAGGTTCAAATGAAAAAACTATTAGGTATGATCGTAACATTCACATTTCTTTTATCCTTTATGAGCATTAGTCTTGCTGATTCTTATGTCATGCATACAGTCAATGACGGAGATACTTACTGGAAACTATCTAATGCTTATCAGCAAAATATGAATAGCCTGTTAGCATTAAATCAAAAAAGCACACCAGACTTAAATGTTGGTGATTTTATTAAGATTAAATCTTTAAATAAGGACATCGGTATTTATGTAGATAGTGTAAAACTAAGTCCTGATTCAAGCCCTTATTTAGAAAATGACAGAACCTTTGTCCCTATCCGCTTTATTGCAGAAGCTTTAAAAGTAACTATTACGTGGGAAGATTCGACTTCAACTGCAATAATAAGTAACGGTAACAAAACCATCAAATTACCAGTAGGTTCAACGAATGCATATGTTAATGGCGTAAGTTACAAGCTAGATGCACCTATTAAAATTTATAATAATAGAGTATTTATTCCTATCCGATTTGTTTCTGAGATCTTGGAATGTAGCGTTGAATGGAATCAAGAAATGTATGCAGTAAACATTAAATCACGTGACTATAAAAACACCTCTTATTCTGAGGAGGATTTATATTGGCTATCTAGAATTGTCTCAGCTGAATCTAGTGGAGAAACCTATGAAGGGAAATTAGCTGTTGCAAATGTGATCATAAATCGAAAACAGAGTTATGAATATCCAGGTACAATTAAGGCTGTTATTTTCGACAACAAATTTGGAACCCAATTTACACCTGTTGCCAATGGAACTATCTACAACACCCCTACTCAAGAAAGTATCAGTGCTGCAAAAGATGCTCTGGAAGGTGTTAATAATATTGGCAAAGCACTCTTCTTTGTAAATCTAAAAGCTACTAGTTTAACCTGGATACAAAATAGTAGAACTTATTACAAAACAATTGGTAATCATGCATTTTATTTGTAGAAAAAGAGGGTTGTGTCAAAATTAATTTTGACTACAACCCTCTTCATATTTTTTAGAAATTTCTTGAAAGCTTCTATTCATTTACATCGCTTTATTTAACAACCGTTACATTCTCGCCTTTTCTACTACCATAACCTGTTAAAAAATCAATGACTTCACCAAAGGTTAGTCCCGAAACATCATGTTTATTATCCTTTATTGTTACATTCTTGTTTAATCCTGATAAATAAAAATACACAGGAAAATTAACCAATTTATTATTTGTTGCTTTGAAATTTTCAATACCTTTTTCAGCATTAAGATGAATGCCTATTTGCGAAAAAGGTTTCTTATAATCCCAAAGGGCAGTGCCATCTGTAATGCTACCTTTTTTCCCAGAAGGTGCTACAGTCGCTGATATTCCAGCTTTTATACATCTATACCATGCGCCATTTATAACAACTAAGTCATTCATCTTATAGTTTGTATTTGCTTTCCAGTAATTGAACACATTCTTAATTGTATTTCCCTCTATTTCCATCCCCGAAATAACCCCCGATGAATATTGATGAATTCCTCCATAATACCCTGGATTCACAATTGTATTCCCTCTGACTACCAATCCTGTAGCATAGATACCTGCGCTATCTGTTATGGGACGGTTTAATTGATCAGCTCCTGTATCTTCAATATAATTATTTTCTATTTTTGTGAAATAGCCTTCAATACCAACTTCTAAAACATTTTTAATATTGTTGTCATAAGCATATATATCGCCTGTATGCAGGTTATTATAAATGCCCCCACAACCATTACCATAATTCACCTTGCGAATTGATCCTATATTATAAATGGTATTCTTATGGATGTTTGTCTTGCTAAATAACAAATCCCCCTGATGCCTAAATAACTCAATTCCAAAGCTAGCTGTATCATGAATTGTATTAGATGCAATTGTAACCTCGTTATATTTTGAGTTGGATCCTCCAAGCCAGATCGCTGCTGGACCATGTATCTGTTCAAAAGTATTTTCTGAAATCACTATATTTTTCATCTCCGTATTCAAAGCATTTACCTTAACTCCTGCCCCGTAAGCAGTTGGAGATGTTAAATATTGAATGTTGGAGAAAGTATTCCCAGTAATACCAATATCTGTAGCATACCCAGCTATAGTAATAAAGCCTTCTGCATCATCTTTAACATTTGAAAAAGCTGATTTCTTAATATACATATTAGATACATTTTTAAGCACCATGCTAAAGTTCTCAGTCTTTATATCATAAAGGGTGAATCCATTCACATTTTTAACAATCATTTTTCCATTTATTATTTTTCCTGGGCCCATAATCGTTAAAGGTTTTTCTAAAGTAATTGTCTTCCCTGCCAAATTATAAGTACCGTCTTGAAGATAAACCATTTCTACAGCTGCGCCAAATAAATTGGTAAATGCAAAAGTATCATCCTTTATTCCATTGCCTGCTGCACCAAAATCCATCGGACTATATTTTACTACAAGCTTAGAAAGAGCATCCCCTTTAAGCAATCCTTTATCAATAAGGCTTTGAGCCAAGCTCTTATCCTGCCCCTTCATTTTAGCCTTCAAGGTTAAAAAAGATAATTTAGCTACATCTCCTCTTGTAAAGATGTCCTTTAAATAGACCTCTTCCCCCGCTATAATCCCTACTTCCCTTGCTTTTGTAATGGAACCACTCCAGCTAAAATCTCCTTTTTGATCATTATAGCCTAATGATCTTAGAACAAAGGTCATATAGTCTTTTACATCGAGTTTTGTTTCTGTCCCAAAGACTCCATTACCCGCTCCTTTTGTCAGCCCTTGCTCGTAAGCATAATTAACATATGAAACAGCCCAACTTGGAACGTCTTTAAAAAATGAAGCCTCATATTTTTTAGATAGTGCTTCTTCTTCTTTTCCTAACAATCTAATCAACATGATCAAGCCTTCAATTCTTGTTGGTTCACGATCTAATTCAAAACCAAGGGAGCTTCCTTTAAAAACACCTAGTTCAGATAATATGTTTGCATAATAGGGATCTGTGATTACCGCCTTTTCTTTTTCCTTTGCCGTTACCGATATACCTACGGTACTAATACATAACAATAATACAATAATAACAGTAAAATACTTCTTCATAAATCTCTCCTCCATCATAGCTTTATTTTAATTGAATCTTTCCATTGGTTATCCTTCTGTTCCCATACCCTGTAAGAAATTCTATATCTTCCAACTTGAAATTATCCACCTCATGTTTATTATTAGTAATATGAATTTCGTCAATAAACCCTGACAACCAATTAAAATATTTTATATCGAGTACATAATTGTTACTAATCTCAATTCGTTCAAGCCCCCCTACAGCATTTAGTTGTATTGCAGAATCAGCCAAAGGCTTTTTATAGCTCCATACGCATGTTCCATCCATGATACGCTCTAATGTTCCTGTTAAATAGACTTCACCCGAAATACCACCCTGGGTGCAGCTATACCATTTTTCTCCAGATACAACCACATCACCTTTATGATATGTTTTATTTGATTCCCAATAGTCAAAAACATTTTTGATCACATTATTTTTAATGATCATATCTGACAACACGTCATTTGAGAATTTATGAATACCTCCGTTCAAACCAGGATTAATAATTGTATTGCCTTTAACCATTGGACTTGATGTATATATTCCTGCATTATCTTCTATCGGATGATTAATTTGATCATAGCCTGTATCTTCGATGTAATTATTTTCAATTGCAGTATAATAACCTTCAATTCCCACTTCACGTACTCTTTTGATTGTATTATTAAGAACATATATCTCTACATTTTCTAAATTACTATAGATACCTCCACAACCCTTTCCACTAACTGTTTTTCTAATACTTCCAATATTGTAGATATCATTATTTTGAACATACGTATTTGTTACATTAATTTTTCCGTCGTATTGAAAAAACTCTATACCAAAGCTTTCTGTATCATGGATAGTATTATTATCTATAATCATTTTGTCAATAACTGCATTGTTTCCTCCTATCCAAATAGCTGAAGGTCCATATATTTGGTCAAATGTGTTTTCTGATATTTCTATATTGCTTAATGTTGTATCGTATGCCAATACCTTAATGCCACAGCCATATGTTGTTGCTGATGTTTTATATTGAATATTAGTAAAACTATTACGACGAATTAACAGATCTTTTACATTTTGACTAATCACAACAAATCCAAGAATATCACCATAAATATTTTGAAACTTCACATCTTCGATAGCGATATTTGATGCATTCGAAAATGTAATATCTACATTTTCTGTCTCTAATTGATGAAAGCTTATGTCCTGTGTATCATGTACAATCAGATGCCCATTTTTTATTTTCCCTGGGCCAATGAAAGATATTGGCTTATTAATGTAAATTGTTTGATTATTCAGATCATATACACTATTGTTAAGATTAAATACTCCATCTATAGCTTCCTCTAAATTAAGATTGGAATAAACATGAGTTGAATACAAGACTTCTTCTGAAACAAACTCCTCCTCTACAATTCCTATACCAATATCTTCTTGTATACCAACTTTGAGTTCACTAACAGTTCGTTCACGACTAATATATCCTTTCGTTAATAAGAACAAAATCAGTGCAATACAAAGAACGACTGGAAATATAGTTTGTTTGGTTAACTTGAAATTTATGTTATGAATCATTTGGGTTGGCTTATTCATTTTCATAAAATCTCCCTTTCTTCTAATTTTACTCCTTTCGTTAATAGGCTATAAAGGAATACTAGGTTCGTAATAAAGTATCTTTTCCAAAGACGTTTTGGTTCTTGAATTAATCTGAATAACCATTCAAATCCAACCTTCTGCATCCAATGAGGTGCTCGCTTGATACTACCTGCATGAAAATCAAAGGCAGCGCCTACACCCATCATAACGCCTCGATTAATTAGTTTCTTATGTTTTTTCATCCAAATTTCTTGTTTTGGTGCACCTAAACCAACCCATATAAAGTCAGGTGATAATCTATTGACTTCATTTACAATGATCTGATCCTCCTCTTTTGAAAGCTCTCTAAATGGTGGAGAATAGCTCCCAGCAATCTTAAGCTTTGGATATTTTATTGATAACTCCTGCTGCAGTCGACTAAGTGTATCTTCCGTACTACCATAGAAGTAATGACTATATCCATTAACATTGCTTACTTTCATAACTTCCTCCATAATGTCAGGTCCAGAGCACCTTTCAACACCAGACTTCATAAGAAACTTACCAAGCCACACCAATGGCATCCCATCAGGCGCTACTCGATCCGCTTCATTAAGGGTCTTTCTTAGTTGCTCATTTTTCATTGCTGTGACGATAACATGCACATTAGTGAAAGCAATATAACTCGCTTGCTTTTTATGAACCATATCTTGAATGTCCTTAAGCAAAGTTTTTCTATCTGTACAATTGACATGTACATTAAAAATATTTAAATATTTCATTTCATTCCCCCAATTTTTTCTATACTATATTATGAATACTCCAAGGGTAGTCTTTTCAAGCTATTTGTAACACCCTTTTCACTTTTATTGCCATCGATTGTTAGTTTACTAACAATTACTAATAATGGCATGATATATACCAATTCCGAATAAGTATAATATCCGTTTAAAAACAGCAATAATATAGTCAGCAAAACAAATTCCAAGCGGATATTTTTACAGTAAATGACGAGCAAACTTATATACATCAAAAGCCCAATTATTCCAAAGACAAAAAGCCATGTGATAACATCGTTATGAGCTCCAATACTCATACCAACTGACTTATAATTAACATAAATTAAGTAATCAAAGCTACTTCCCAATAATTTTTCTAGTGGATTAAATCCAACATATTCCATTAGATCTACTAACCAGAAGGTAGATCTTCCCGATGTTATATCCTCATTCGCCAATAAAAATTTCTGAACGATTAAACTGTTTTTTACTAGCAGATTAGAGAATATCACAATTATCCCACCTGCAAAAACGAATACAATAATATCTCTTAATCTTTTTATTTTTCTTATTAAGTAAACCAATACTGGTATCAATAAAGCAATTACAACAGTTCTAACACCTGTTAAGTTAATACCATATATTGGTATTATCGCTAAAAGTAACAACCATTTATTCATATATATAGCCGAAAGAATGATAATGAATAAAATAATAAACATGCAAGCGTAGGCCATTGTATGCGGATGATGCATACTCCCGGTAAAATAGGACTCTTCATACATATTGTAATAAGATGAGTCTTTTAACATCATAATTAGCAAATAAATATTAAGCCCAATCATATATAAAATCATTGGCGCCTTAAGCTTTACTAGTAAATCCTTAGCATGCAAAACAAATCCATCGTCCACGCTCAATATCGTCAAGATAAAGAAAATCATCATCTTGATATAGTCACTTTGAAATCCATATAAAACAATTTTAGTAGTTATTAACAATAGCAAAACTCCACCTATTGTATAAAAATCAGGATTATTTTGTTTTAAGAAAAACCACAATAAAAATAATATTAAAAACCCAATCTGCATTACATCACCAAAAACACTTTGATACCCGTTTATGATTCGAAAAACTGGAGTGAATATGATTATTATAATCAAGCTTCTTTCTATTAAGTAATGCATTGTTTTTTCCCCCTATCTTATCAATCATATTCTGATATGACGCTTCTTTTCTTTCATATTTGTTACAGTACCCAGAACAACCAAACCAGCTTCTTCCACTATAGCCTTTTCACTACTTATTTTTTTTGTATTGTTTACTCGACAACTCACCCATACAAATCCAATCAAAACAAACAAAACGGTGGTTTGTATTACATTTTGACGAAGTACTGGTGTAATTGGATCAATGGGGCTTTTCGCATATTGAAGGATTTGCAGATTATCTACACCCATAATTTCTTCTGCCTTTTTTATCCAAGAATTCGAGAGTTGATTGACAATACGCATTGAGTATTCTGGATTCTTATGTTTAAATTTCAAATATATAAAGCGTGTACCATGCATAACAACGATATCCAAATTTTTTTCCAAGCTACTATCAGTCAAATTATATTCTGATCTTTGTATGATCTCTTCTTGAACTTGTCCTGATTTCAATAATTCAATATAGTCATCCATTAATTCACTGTTAATCAGTTCTTCTTCTTTATTGAGTTGGCTATAACCTGTAGTCTTATTTCCGTTGTAAAGAGTAACCGTTGCTTCATAGGTTGGTTCAACAAAGTTCATAGTCACATAATAAGAACCAAGGGTTCCAATGATACCCATAGTCAAAATAACCCACACTTTACTCAGTATTTTTATATAGTAATCTCTAAAACTTATTTTATGATCATTACGCATCTCTTTTCACCCACTTTACTTTAAATCTTACTAATCTTTTTAAAGTTATCAAGATACTTTCTTTTCCAAAAAAGAATAGGCTGTAATAATCACCGAAGTATTTTTTGTTAATGTCTTTGTTTTCCTTTATTCCTCTAGCTCTTTGACTTTGGCTTACCCCATTCATAGTAAAGTAACAAATTGTATTATTAATATAATGCATTTTGACCTTATTCAAAATCATTCTAATCATGAAGTCATAATCTGCTGAAATATGATACTGATCATCATAAAGACCACACTGATCGTAGACACACTTTTTTATAATTGTTGAAGGATGCGAATAGTGTCTTATCCTTTTATAAATAGATTTATTGGCTTTTGTAAAATCCAGAGTAGAATCAATTGTCTTATACTCCTTGTTATATTTGTCTTTTTTAACAAATGCTATATTTCCACAAACAACATCAGCATAACTTATTACAAATCCCTTGTTAATATTTTCTAAGGCGTCATGCTCTAAATAATCATCACTATTAATGATTGCTATTGCGTCACCCGATGCAATTTTGATGCCTTTATTCATTGCATCATAAAGGCCTTTATCTGGTTCACTAATTAGTATCATTTTATTACCAAATTTATCCCTGTACTGCTCTATAATCGAAAGTGTTCTATCCTTTGAACCACCATCAACAATAATATATTCATAATTATCGTAAGTCTGTCTAAGTACCGATTCAATAGTCCTTTCAATGGTTTTTTCACTATTTAAACATACCGTTATTACAGTTATTTTAAGTTGTTTCATTCTTTTTACCTCAACAATTATCTCATCTTATTTTACTTTTACTAAGCCTTTTATTTTTATCAAGCTTTTGTAAACATACTTATAGCCGATATTCGTAATGTTCGTAGACCCATTTCCATGATTTTACTAATATTAATATTTAATTCATGAAATACTTTGAGTGGCCAAACCCAATTGTTATAACAAAGTTGAACTACCGATTGTGCTAGCATCATTCCTATAACTCCCATTTTAAAAGGACCTACTAATATGATGGATAAGACTACTATAAGTGGCCCCGAAATAATAGCTGATTTTACAAATGGCACTTCATTTTTAGTAGTAATTAAAGTGGCAAATGTAGAATGATTAAATTCAAGAAATAAGTAACCCGCCATTAACAGTGCTAAAGGAGCACTTAAAAATGATGTGTTTGATCCAATTAAAGCAAGCAATATATTGCCAAACAACACAACTCCTATGCTTACTGTAATATAACTTACCCAAAATATAACAAGTGATAAGCTAAACCTTTCCTTAAGCTTTTGAACATCATTGTTTATTCTTAATAATGAAAACTCTGGCAAAAGACTAATAAAGGGAATTCTTGAAATATAACCCAGCATTTGAAATACCTGTAAGGTCAAACCATATTTTGCAGTTGTCGCAAGATCAATAAAGCTAGAGCATATCAATGTACTTGCTTGAATTGTTAAAAAGGACCCAATCGAAACAATACCTTGTCTATACGCGTTATGCCATATGATTGAAAACAACTCTTGATCCCTAGAGTTTTTCTTGCGACGATATCTAGAAAACTGTTTCTTAATACCTTTCTCGTTAATAAAAAACTTCTTAGATACCTGTCTCAGAATGATTCCATTCATACAATAAGCTACGGAAACTGCTATTAACCCGTATCCAAGTAAAAGCCCAATCAATACTACTATAAGGAAGCCGCTCTGTGAAATAATTGTAGCTATTTGCGATTTCTTAATGAGACCAATTCCAGTTAACATCGGTATCCAATAGGAATAATATATATTAGAAAATGTTGCAAAACAAAATATAAACCATGCAAGCATAATCTGATTACCACCTTCTAAACCATTCACTAAGCTATGTATATAGATACTACCAATACTCAACATAATGACTAATGCAACTAAAGAAATAATAAAATACATTTTTTTAGATACCTTATATATGGAAAAAAATAGCTTGTAGTTGGGCTCCTTATTATGGTTACTATCCGTAATTACAATTCCTTCTTTTATGAGCTCTTTTGCACCTGACCAGCAATAAGATATGTTCCTCATGATCGTAGGTGAAAATCCAAAATCTAATAAGGTCACCAAACTACCTATAGATAAAAAAACATACCACATACCTAGCTCTTCCTCAGCTAAAAACGTTAGTACTAATGGTAGGATAATAATATTTGAACCCAGCTTTAAAAAATAACCTAGATAGCTCCATATAATATCTTTTTTATCGACTTTTATTTGCATAAGTTCCCTCTTTCATTTATTACATTTTTATTCGTTTATCATCATAAGCAGCCTTTATTACTTCGCTTATTGTACTTTTAATAAGATATTGCAAATTTCTTTATTCACTGTTTGATAACCAAATTGCTTGGCGTATTTAGTATTAGATGTACTGATTCTTTTGATATCAGGTAGAAGTTCTAACATTTTCATTCTTATGTCATTTGATGTCCCGTTCGTAAATCTACCATGTATCCCATCCTGAATCATTTCCGGTATTGCTCCAACCGGTGTTGTAACAATTGGCAGTCCCGAGGACAATGCTTCTAAAATTACCATCGGCAGTCCTTCTACGTCTGAATTCATAATTAATAAGTTCGCATCGTGATAATACTTTGGTAGCTCTTCTTGTGTTTTACTTCCTATAAGAACTACTTGTTCTTCTAAATGATGTTCCTTAATAAGGTTTGATAAGGCTTCATGCATCTCGCCATTGCCTATGATTTTCAGTTTATGTTGTAATGGCAAATCCTTATATGCCATAATTATCTTATCAATATTTTTATTCTGAGATAATCTACCTACATATACCCCCTGTATATGCTCTGTTTGAATGGGCTTAGATCGCTTAAACTGCTCTAAATCAATAGAGTTCATAACCTTCTCAACATTTTTGTTGTATTTTTTATAGTCAGTATATGTTGTAGTGTCTAAAACAAATACTTGATTAGAATGCTTTATTAAAAAGGTAATATAGCAATTAACAACAAATTTAATCATAACGTTTTTATATTTAGAAAATCTAATTTTGTCAAATAACGCATAATAGTTTCCATGTGAAAATGTAACAATTTCGAGCTTTTTATTTGCTAGCTTAACAGGTAAAAATGCTTCTGGCGTGTGTATATATACCATATCTAGTTTTAATCCTCTTATGACTTTTCTGTGCTTCATCAGTGCTTTAAAGAAGCATTTTCGCAATGAAACTTTTGGACTTTGAGGATCATTCTTATCACAGTAAATAGGTATAAATTGATATTTCTTTCCTCCAATCACTCTAACGAGTTGTTGGTCGACTTCGTTTTCATTTCTAGTAATTCCAATTAAAATAAGCTCTATTTCATGGCTTCGTTCCAATGCAATATATTTAATAAAAGATTGGATACTCGTTAGCTGCCCACCTACGGGATAGGTATTAAAATCACTTGTATCTACAATTGCAATTTTTTTCATTTGAATCCTCCTAGTACATTACAATTTCCCCTCGTTACTTTTCGTTTATCTCATAATGAATTTTAACTTGCTACACATACTACACATACTACACATACTACACATACTACACATACTATACTATAATTCTCTTTGCTATTTGTCAATATTAAATTACTATTATTTATATTATATTATATTATTACATTTTTCGCCTATATATTCTTCATGTTTCTACATTTTTCGTTCTTTTATCACCATTAAAATCAGGACTCCTATTTTACTAGGAATCCTGTACTAAAAAATGCTTTTCATTTATAAAACAAATGACAACCTCTAACATAATTATGCCTGTATTAAACCAAACCCCTTAAAAACAGGTGCTACATAACTTACAACCGCATTTCTTACAGTTGAAGTAACTGGATAGTTTAATGTTATTGCATTTCCAGATATTGTCATTACATAACGTGAACCTTGAATACCTACAATAAAGATCATATCACCTACATGTAAACCCGTAGCATTGTTTACAGTCATGACTGTACCTCCATTATCAACATTACCTGTAATACTTGAAAGTGTACCAAAAGTTCCTGAATTTATACATATCCAGCCTATATAACCCGATACTATGGGTGCAGAATGATAAACCATGTCCCCCGATCTCCAACTACCTGTTGTTGGTACATTATTAGATGAGAAATGTGGTTTCTCATAAATCAAACCATCACATATCCTTCCACCATAACCACCAAAATATGCGTATTTAGATACCATATTGCATTGGTGTACATTTCCACTGATGGTAATGTTCTTATTCCATGCTGATGAACTTAAACAAGTCTCTATTTCAAAAGCAACATTATCCTTAAATGCTATGTTTTCTATTCCTCCTATTGCATTTAAGCTAATCCCCAGCTTCGCAAATGGCTTCTTATAATCCCACTTACAAGTTCCATCAACGATGTTTGCACCAGTACCTTTAAGCATACTATTTGCTGATATACCTGCCTGTTTACAAACATACCACCTATTATCAGATACCACTAAATCTTCTAATACATAGGTTGTATTTCCCTTCCATGCTATAAAAGTATTTCTAATTATATTACCACAATAGTTTTTATCTACTATTTTACCATTTGAGAAATAATAGACCCCTCCATGTTGACCTGGATTTACAATTACATTGTTGATAATATTTTGTCCACCATCATAAATACTTGAACTATCGGTAATTGGTCTATGTAATTGATCGCAACCTGTATCTTCAATATAGTTATTAGCAACTAGCTTGAAACTGCCCTCGATTCCACATTCTGTAATACGCTTAAGCACGTTATTGGTAACAATGATGTCTAATGCTGTCGCACTATTAACAAATATACCTCCACAACCATTTCCAAAACTTAACGTTCGTATAGCACCTATGTCATAAATTTCATTACTATCTATAATACATTCCTTGAAAGATATTAATGAGAGTTGAAAGAATTCAATCGCAAAGCTTCCAGTATGATGTATTTTATTTCCTTGTATCGTAATTCTATTAAATTCAGATGTGCCACTTCCTCCCATCCATATTGCTGCCGGTCCATGGATATTGTACATTTCATTTCTTTTGATTCTAAGGTCAGATATTGTTTTACTTGTTATTTCAATTTTAATTGCACAACCATAGGTTGTATATGATGTCACATACTTGATGTCGCTAAACTTATTATCATAAATGTCTATATCACTACAGCTAGTATTCATGGTAATAAAGCCCGTAACATCTTTTGTCAGATTATAAAAAGTACACCCAATAATTTTAACATCCGAAGAGTTGTTAATTTCTAAGTAGAAAGCCTCTGTGTTAATTCCACTCATTTTGATATGGGAAGTGTTACTAATAAGGATTTTACCATTCTTCAATTTACCACCGCCAATAATTGTCATAGGTTTATTAATTATAAGTGTGCTTCCATTCAAATTGAAAGTACCATATGGTACATGTAAGGTAGCAAAAGGTGGCATTGCAGTAATTACAGAAGCTACCAATGCTGCTTCATTTGTATCATTTCCTAAACAACCAAATGCTTTTAAATCATAGGTGAGCCATTTTAATTGATTTTGTATAATGGTTAAATCCTGTGCCCCAGATGACAATGCTCCATACTCAAAACCGTCTTCAGTCCCATTTACAATAAGCGCTTTACCTGCATTCCCAGTCTTATTGGGTAGTATCTCCCCACCATCTAATCCACTATATTCATAGCCATCTTCTGTATGATTTACGATTAATGCAAGTCCTGCATGTGTAGCTTTATCTGGTAATGCATCTTGTTTTTGTGACCATACTGATTTCTCTATATCTGTGACAAATCTATTGTTAGAATCCTGTAGGATAATATCAGCTGTATGCTTCGTAGGATGTGTATAAGGCGTGGCAACGTTCATGACTCCACTACCATCTATGATGACGTTATTCCCTTGCTTTACTCCACCTAAAACAGCGCTTGTTGCCACTGGCAAAGTGTAATTTCCACTTGTACTTGCTACATTTGCTTCGACTTTACCTTCTGAAACCTTAATTACAGTTATTCCACCTCCAGTAAAATTAATCTCTGAAGCATTGTTTTCAACAGAAATACCGTCCTTTTTTATCGACATATTTATATCTTCATCATCTGCTAATTCTCTAGCAATTTTTTCTTGTGCTTTTTCCCATACATAGCCATTTACTGACAAGCTCCCTCCAGTAACTGCACCAATTCTGCATCTAAATTTTGCAAAGCCTGTTAAATCAACTTGCCATACTTCATTTTTACCTATTGTTTGACTAGCTGAGTTTCGTGTTGTAAGATTAACAGCACTTAACGGAACCCAATTACTTGAAACTTGTCCTTCAAAAATAACCAACGAGTACGTTGCAGTTCCACTTATTTCAATATTGATCATATTCGAAGTACCATCAATACTAAACTCAATACCATTTCCAATAGTTGTTGCTTCTGAATGAAAAGAAATATAATACATACCAGTATCATCCATTTTTATCATCTCCTAAAATCAATATATGAAAAAAGAGATACCCTTGTGTAGTGGATCTCACTTAAATTTTTCAATTAACGATTAAGAGTGAAGAACAATAGCATATGTGACTTTAATCATGTACTTCTCTTCGTTTCTTTGAGTGTTGATTTATAACCTCTTTGATTCTATTCATGAGTAAGTAAGATTGAAATGCTAGCTTAGACACTTTCAATTCTAACCAATTACTATTCAAATATTGCTTATAATAATGATATTGTGAATCGAACATCATCTTCATTTTGTTTGTATTATTGTGGCTCTTATTTGTACTTCCTCCTTCTTCATGAATGACCTTCATATTTTTATAAAATAGTGTTTTCTTATTTGCTTTAATTAGTTTTTCAGCTATGATTAATTCTTCACCATATAAAAATGTATACTCATCAAAGCAGTTAATATGATAGAAAGTACTTGTTTTAAAAATCATAAATGCCCCGATAACCCGATAACAATATTCTCCATTGAAATTCTTCATTAGATCATTCGTCATATTAAAATCAAAATACTTCATGAGTAAATGATTCAATGGATAGAATCCATAATAAAAAATAATTCTCTGCCAAATTGATAGTTTTTTATTAGGTGATTGTGTTTTTCCATCTAGTCCAACAACACTAGGCCCGATAAGACCGATATTAGGATCCTTCGCAAATTGACTGAGTACAATATCCAAATCTACTTTTTCTTCAAACAAGATATCATTGTTTGAAAAAATTAAGTATTCATCCTTAAACAACTCTTTAGAAATATCAGCACCGAGATTACAACCTTTTGCAAAACCTGAATTGTTCTTAGCCTCACAAAGGATGATTTTCATCGATGGTAACGTGTATAAATAACAATTCTCTATTTTTCTTAATCCATTAGTGATTCTAGATGCCTCAATGGCTTCAACTTTAGTAGCCAAATTGATTGCCTCAATCTCAGTATACATTTTATTAAAATTTTGATTATCTTTAGAATGATCCACTACAATTAAATTTATTGGCTTACTACAACAGATCATTTGCATTACATCCTGAATAAATTTTATAGTCCTTTCCGCTGAATAATAATCAATAACTATTAACGATACCATTTACTTTACCTCTCTTCTATCATTAGATAAATCCTTCTACATCAAATCTATCCATTACTTATAACTTTATACAATTCAATATATTTTTTTGCTATAACATCATAAGAATATTCTCGAATTACCTTTTTACGCGCATTCATTCCCAGTACATTGTTATTATTATTCGTTAAACACCAATAAATACCATTTGCTAAGTCATCAGAATCTAAAAACTTGGCCAAATACCCATTTTCTTTATGGTCAATAATATCGACAGGACCTTTTTGATTAAAGGCTACTGCACAGGTTCCGCAAGCCATACTTTCACTAAAGGTTTGGCCAAAGGACTCTTCCAGTGATGGACCAACAAAGACGTTTGCAGCATTGTAAACAATTGCTAAGGTATAATTGTCATGTAGTCTTCCCATAAACCTTATCACACCCTTTAAATCACTTGAATAATTACCATTGCTAGCTCCAAACACCAAAATTTCCAGCTTATTTCTTAGTTCCGGATAACTATTCACCAATATACTGATTGCTTCCTCCAAGTATTTGAAACCTTTGTATTTTGCATCGGTTCCATTAACCGCACCAAAACAAATGATGTATTTTTCAGGATCAATATTTAAAATTTCTCTACATAGGAGTTTGTCAATCGGTTTAAAAATATCTACATCTAATGTATTTGGTATTACTTCTATGTCCATGTTTGAAAGTAGAGAACTATTTTTGGCACACCCTGCCAACCATATACTAGGTGCAACCCATGATATATCTGATATTTTGAATATCTTTTGTTTTTTTGACCATATACGTCTTGAAAGGTCAGTATTTTTATTCGATTTAAGTGTCGGGCAATTACCACACTTATCAATATACTTATCACACTCATATCTAACATGACATCCTCCCGTAAAAGGCCAGCTATCATGTAAGGTCCATATTATTTTTTTATTTAGTTTTGATAGTTTTCTCAACGTTTTTAAAGAAACAAATCCCATGTTAATCCAATGTAAATTGATGATGTCCGCTTCTTTTATTAAAGGATGTTTTGAAATATCAAGACCGAAACCACCTGTTGAATACGGGATATTTTCTCTTTTTTTATATTTACTTCTTTGTAGTTGTTCACGTGCCGTTCTCAATTTAGAAAAGAAGAATCTATCCAATTTATTTTCAACTGCTCTTGTAACATTTGCATGATCACCTATTTTGTCTTGTACTAACATATATGATTCCACATTATTTCTCATTAACGCATCATGAAGCCGCAAGGCAGCTATTGACGCACCCCCCTGAGCATCAAATGTATTCACATGAACTACTTTCATCTTAAGTTTTTCTCCTCTCCACAACTCAATATATGCCCAATATTTACCTACTCCCCAGCAGACTTTACTCTTGACCCTAAAAATAATCTATTGGTAATTCTCGTTTTTTGTAATATCTTTATAGCAATTAAACTGATAATAATAATAACGATCGATATCACAGGAGTGAACACCATGTTATAAATAATCTGATTATCAGCAATAAAATCTGGTAGGACGTACAGTCTATAGGTAAGATAATATTGGATAATATAGATTCCTAAAGTATATTTCCCAATATAAGTTACCCCCTTAATAGTAAGATACTTAAGTGACGTTTTAACAACTTCCATAACAAAAACAACACCTACAAAGCCAGTTAAGTATCTATATAGGATAATGAATACTCTGTACCTAAAAACGCCTACATATAAACTCATTCCTGTAGTATATACATAGAAATCTTTTTTCCAAAAAAACAATAGAATTGGAAATGCAAGCATTGCTAATGGCTTGATATCTTTTATACAGCTTAGCTCCTTACCTTTGTTTTTATGGAATAAGTAGCCCGCAACAAAATAAGGATACATAAACTTGAGCAATAGCAAAATATAATTGTCTGGCAAAATCAATAAAATTGCAAAAATCGCAAAATACGCAATGAGTTTATCTTTAAAATACCTTTGAATAATGGATACAATGATCGTACAATAAAAAACTACCCATAGGTACCAGAATTCCTCAGGTAAATCCTTTAGATATCCAATCAGATACTCCATCACCTGTTGATATAAACTTATCCCGTTGCTTCTATAATAATTCACAACAAAATATAAGGTTTTATATACAAAACTCCAAGTTATAATCGGTATAATCAATTGAAAAAACTTGCTTTTAATAAGCGTTTTTATATCCCTGTTTTTTATCGAATACATAAATAAGTATCCACTTACAAACATAAACAAGGGCATGTGAAAAGAATAAATTACAATGAACACCGGATTCAAGAAAAAATCGATGCTACTATCTAGCGCAAATTGTATAGTATGCCCCCAAACAACTAAAAAAATCGCTAAGCCCTTAAGATAATCTATAAAAATATCTCTATTCTCAAGTTTTTTCACTATTTGTTCCATAACCTCACCCTCCAACTATTGATCAATTAGAAGACTTCAATGATAACCATTTAAGTAATTCTAGCCGAATAGACGGGCTCGTTGTATTTTTAATAAGAATACTCATTTTCTCTTGAAGCTTCATATCTTTTCTAAAAAAGAGATTATAAGCCATTCGATGAATCCATGCTATAGGTAATAAAAATGAATGCTGTGTTGCATACCAATATTTGTCCTTTAATTCATTTTTACTTGGGAAAAATATACTAAGTGCTTGTGCTTTGTTAGAATGATTTAATAATATATGCTGAGCAACTTGTTCACCATTCTTTTTACCAAATAGACCATCTTTGAATATCTCTTGTATAAAACAATCTAAATAGCATTCATATTCTTGCTCATCAACCATTAGATTTTCAGGTAATTGAAAATTCAATAGTTTATGTACTACATATAGTACCATTTTTGTAAAGCACTCTAGTTCATACACCTTAATCTCATTGATCAGTATATTAACATCTAATTCATTTTTTTCAATAATTAGAACCAAATCTGCTAATTGTCTTAACCCAAAACCTGTGTAAATAAAATGTTTTGCCATATGTAAGAGCATATAAACAGCATGATTTATTGGTTTAGGCAATTGTAAATCTGTTCCCTCAAAATTCATAGTCATACAATTGTTCCATAGTTTCTCTTCAAAACCTTCCGTATGAAATAATTGCTGATTTGAAAATAGTTGATGATGAATTTCAAGGGTAATATACTTATTATGCTTATAAACTTGTACACAAGAGGATGCCGAAGTGGGCTTCATATAGTACCCCACCGATCTAAGTAGTTGATCTATTTTTTCTTGGTCGCAGGGATTTATCAATAAATCGATATCACTCATGGTTCTCATTTGCGGTACTGGATAAAGATACTGCAAATACAAACCCTTTAATCCAATGAACTGGATTTTTTCCTTTGCAAACGCTTCAAAGAGCTTACCTAGGAATTTCCTATTAGACACTTGATATATGCAGGTTGCATGTATGATGCCCTTCCAAGAATCTAGCGGATTCGTTAAAAACCATTCCTCTGGTATCTGCCTTTGAATGAAAGGATAAATGATCGTGTGTACTCCCTGCTCTTTTGCTTCACTAAATACTTTGCACCAATAATCCTGCGTATATTTCTTATCATCAACAGACATGCTTAAGAACTGTCCTCTTATTGATAAGGCCAACAGTTTTGTTAGTTCCGCTTGTATGAAATCCATAAGAAAAGCCCCCTCTACTACTCTCTTCCTAAATACCACTCATATACAGTTTTAATACCCTCTTCTAGTTCTACTTGGTGCCTCCATCCAATCTTATGCAATAAATCTACATTTAATAGCTTTCTAGGTGTACCATCAGGTTTTGATAGATCGTTCACAATTACACCTTGATACCCAACCACTTTTTTAATGATCTGAGCCAGTTCTCCTATTTCGATATCTTCTCCAGTCCCGATATTAACATGCCCTTCTTCACTATAATGGTTCATCAGATGTAGCAACGCAGCTGCAAGATCTTCTACATAGAGAAATTCTCTTTTAGGTCTTCCTGTCCCCCACATTTCAACCTCCTTCGCTCCACTCAACTTAGCCTCATGAAACTTGCGTATAAGTGCAGGCATCACATGGGACGTTTCTAGATTGAAATTGTCGTTGATGCCATAAAGGTTTGTTGGCATTGCAGATATATAATTGCATCCATATTGTCTTCTATAGAATTTACAAAGCTCAATTCCACTAATTTTAGCAATAGCATACGCTTCATTCGTAGGTTCTAGACGTCCTGTGAGAAGATATTCTTCTTTTATAGGTTGTTCTGCTAATTTAGGATAAATACAGGAGCTACCTAAAAATAGCAACTTCTTAACTTTATTTAAATACGCACTATGGATGATATTGCATTCAATCATTAAATTCTCATAGATAAATTGGGCTGGATAGATATTATTAGCATGGATACCCCCTACCTTTGCTGCTGCAAGGAAAACATATTGCGGCCTCTCTTTCTCAAAGAATTTTTCTACTTCCCCTTGCCTAGTCAAATCTAATTCTTCGATTGTTCTATAGACGATATTGTAATATCCTTGTTGTTCTAAGGCTCTCATAATTGCTGATCCTACTAAGCCAGTATGACCTGCAACATAGATCTTTGCTTCTTTTTCCATGATTTACTCCTTATCTATATGTGCGTATGTATTAATCAAATTCCTTCCGTATATACTCTTCTTTTGCAACAACCTTCATGTCTGACCTAACCATGCGCTTAACCAATTCTTCAAAAGAAGTTTGCGTCGGATTCCAGCCTAAGAGTGTTTTGGCTTTGGTTGGATCTCCTAAAAGCTGTTCCACTTCAGCTGGTCTGAAGTACTTCGAATCAACTTCAACCAATACTTTTCCTGTTGTCGCATCAATCCCTTTTTCATTTATACCAGACCCTTGCCAGGTAATATGAATTCCTACTTCTTTGAATGCCAATGTACAAAACTCTCTTACTGTATGCATCTCACCTGTTGCAATCACAAAATCTTCTGGTGTATGATGCTGAAGAATCATCCACATACATTCCACATAATCCTTGGCATATCCCCAGTCTCTTAGGGCATCTAGATTCCCAAGATAGAGTTTTTCTTGTTTAAGTTGCACGATTCTTGACACTGCAAGTGTAATTTTCCTAGTTACAAAGGTTTCCCCTCGTCGTTCTGATTCGTGGTTAAATAAAATACCATTCACAGCAAACATATTGTAGGATTCCCTATAGTTCTTTACGATCCAGAATGCAAATTGCTTTGCAACCGCATATGGACTTCTAGGATAAAAAGGAGTTGTTTCTTTTTGAGGCACCTCTTGTACCTTTCCAAATAATTCGGATGTAGAAGCTTGATAGACCTTCGTATCAAAACCTAAGAACCGAATCGCTTCTAACAATCTAAGTGTACCTATACCGTCAGTATCTGCAGTATATTCGGGCACTTCAAATGAAACCTTAACATGAGATTGCGCAGCTAAATTATAAATCTCCGTTGGTCTAATTTCACGAATTAAACGAATGAGATTGGTAGAATCTGTCATATCTCCATAATGCAGTTGTACTTTTCTATGCATATGCATATCCAGTATCAATTCATCAATATACAAATGTTCAATTCTTCCTGTATTAAAGGAGGAACTCCTTCGGATAATCCCATGTACCTCATACTCTTTTCCCAGTAAGAATTCCGCTAGATAAGATCCATCTTGTCCTGTAATTCCTGTTATCAATGCTACCTTTGACATATTTCCCCTCATTTCCTTCCTTTTTCTTTTTTTTATTTAACTAGTTTTATTCTTCTTTTTATCAGGTTGATAATAATCATATGCTTTGTTCATCTTTCGTTCAGACTTTGTCATCAAGACACCTAATATATTGGCTTCAACCTTTTCTAAAACCTTCTTAGCTTGCTTAACGGCTTCTTTCTTCGTTTCTTTCATAGCAATGATCAATACCACCCCATCCGTTACTCTGCTAATAATGACTGTATCTGTTACACTTAATACAGGTGGAGCATCAATCAGTATAATGTCAAATTCTTGTTTCACCTGATCAATAAAGCTATCAAACGCATAGGAAGATAATATTTCTGTTGGATCAGCTATGAAATTGCCCGAAGTTAATATATGTAGATTTTTAATATCTTCTACGGTTTTCACAACTTCAGGTAATCGTTTTTTTCCTAACAATAAGTCGGATAACCCAGGTGCTACATTTAAGCCAAAGACTTCATGTATTCTTGCTTTGCGTAGGTCTCCTTCTATTAACAATACTTTCTTGCCAGCTTTCGCATAGGAAATCGCTGTATTTGCAACTGAGATTGTTTTTCCTTCCTCAGTAGTCGTACTGGTAAATAAAATAACATTATTCTCCTTCTTGCGATTCGTGTAATTTAAATTTGTACTAAACATCTTATAACTTTCAGAAACCATGGAATATGGCTCATTGAGTGCAACTAAATTTTGACTCATCATATGTGCTCTCCCCCCTTAAACTTTGGTATCATACCCAATACTGGTAGGCCAATTGTTTTTTCTATATCTTCTTCCTTTTGAACAGTACCAATCAACATAAACTTCAATACAACAATTAGTATCGCCCCAATAAATCCAAATACACCAGTAAGAATCATATTCAATATTAAATTAGGGCTGATTGGTATCTTGGGAAGCTTGGCGTAATCAACAACCTGGATATTTTTTACCCCTACGATTTTAATGGCTTTCTCAGTTAACGTTTCCGAGAGTTTGTTGACAATTTCGGCTGCCTCATCAGGATATGAGCTTTTATACTTAATGTGTATAAATCTTGATCCTTCAATGCTTTCAATACTTAAGACTTCTCTTAAATCATCCGGTGTTACTTGTAATTCTAATTCATAAATAACTTGTTCAGTAACAAGATCTGTGATGAGTAGCTGACTATAATCTAAAACTAGTTGATTATCTAGCTGTAAATCATCTAAACTAATATTTGTTATAATCCCATTACTCTCCTTTCCAATAAACAAAGTAGTTGAAGCTTCGTAAATTGGATCAATTTTTCCTGTTGTAACATAGTAGCAAATACCAACTGATATCATCGTTATCAGAAGTATCAACCAAAAACTTTTTAATAGATATCTAGTCAACTCTAGCATTTCTATTTTTTTATTTACTTCTTCCATTCTCTTTATCCCTCCTTAGTAGGATTGCTGTCTTATGCTTGTCCCTTACTTAACTAGATAATAATTTTTTAATATCATGAAGTTGATCTTTTTTACATATTAAAAGAACGTTTTCAGTTTGAATGATAACAACCCCTTCAATACCAATTGTTGCAATATATGTATTTGCTCCAATGATGATATTATTTTTCGAGTTAAGCTCATTAATTGTGGCGGTCTTAAATACCGTTCCATTTTCATTTGGTTCGAATACATCTTCAAGTGCTGTAAAACTACCAATATCATTCCAGCCAAAATCTGAAGGTATGACTTTAATTCGATTCGAATGTTCCATTATTCCATAATCGATGGAAACCTTTTCAAATACTTCAAAATTGAAAGCTACTTCCTTAGAAAGCTCTTCCCCCCATAAACCTGTTTCAATGATTGTTTTCAGCCTCATTAGATTTGAATAATGCTTTGGCAAATAGGCTTTAAACTCTTCAAATATGGTTTTTATACTAAAAACAAACATACCACTATTCCAAAAATAATTACCCGATTCAACATAACATCTAGCTAAATCATAGTTGGGTTTTTCACAAAAACGTTTTACTTGTGACACTTCTTCAAGTTTCGTATCTGGTTCTGTTTCAATGTATCCATATCCAATTTCTGTCTTACTTGGTTTGATCCCTAGCGTTACAATTGTACGATTTTCATGAGCTTCATTTACTGCTATTTTTAGTACATTTCTAAAATTAATTTCATCCTTGATCAGATGATCCGAGGCAAGTACTATTACTTCAGAGTCAGGATAACTCTGATTAATATATAGACTTCCATACCCAATTGCTGCAGCAGTGTCTTTAAATGCAGGTTCAATAATTATATTGTCAACTGGAATAAATGGTAACTCCTTTTGAATTGCCTTGTACTGCATAATATTCGTTGCTATAAATATTTTATCTGGTGGTACTAATGGAAGTACTCGATTGATCGTTTCCCTTATCATAGACTGATCTGAAAACAAGCTTAATAATTGCTTTGGTTTTTCAGGTGTCGATAAGGGCCAAAAGCGCTGACCACTACCTCCAGCTAATACAAGAACCGTAATATTCATTTAGTCTCTCCTCTCCATTACATATGCAGAACTGTATTCGTACACACTGACAAGCGCTTTGTTCTCCAGTAGGAAAGTTCTACTTTCCACGAAGCATAGAACAAAGCGTTAGATATCATAAATTATTATGTAACGCGCTGACAAGCGCTTTGTTCTATTATAGTTTACCTATTCAAACACATTTTGTCAATTATCAATTAATTATTTTTATATATTATGTTTATGAATATTATTTTTTAGTTATTTTTGTATTTATTTCCTATATTCATCAATGTTCGACAATATATTTTTACAAATACCAACTCAAATGTTACTATTCCCACATATGTTCCTAGGAAGTTCGCTTAAAACCGCAGTGCTAATCGACATAATATAACAAAGAAAACAACCAAGAAACTAATTCCCTGATTGTTCTCTTAAAATACCTCCTGCGTATTACATCCCAGTAATTGATATTTTTTTATTTTCATCACAAATCATTAATTTTTCAACTTTATCAAAAACAGTCTTAAGCATCACCTTACCTCCCCAGAGAGTTGTCAAATACTTTAAAGTCTCATTTGCATAACCTTGTTCTAACTCCCTACCATCATATACGTGTGACAATAAAAGAATATGATCACGTGATGAGATTTCTGATACTTTAATACAAGGAATATTGGCTACCCCAACAGATGCTACAAGCGTATTACGTATTTTTTCCCAACCCTCTTCATCCGCTACCTCTTCTATAATATAAGTATTATGCTTTTTACCATACTGAAACAAATTCATCTCATAGCACAACTCTTCTGTCAAATACTTAAGGATAAAAGATGCATCTCGCTCCAGCTTCCTTACTTCAAAAAGCTTATCTCTCCCTAATCTTTTTTCAATATCCTCTAATAGTTTAAAGCCCATGTAATAAGGATTAATACTTCCTAAAAAAGGTTTGATCACTTGATTATGCCGATTTAAAAATTCTATATGAAGGCTCTGTGACAGCTTAAGCTCCTTTAGTATTTGATAATGCCAAAAGCTCGCCCATCCTTCATTCATAATTTTTGTTTCCATTTGAGGCAAAAAGTACTGTGTTTCCTCCGAAACAATATGCAGAATATCCTTTTCCCAGTCATCTAATATCCCGTATTGAATTAATATGTCTATTAGATTCTCCGTAGGTTCTAACGGGTTTTTGCTTAAATTAGGATAAGGAATATCTTTTTTCTCATCTAAAACGCTTGTTCTTTTGATGCTATCATAATATTGATCTAAAATTCTTTTCTTGCTTTGTTCATTTGTACTTTTCTTTTCTCCAATTACTTTTGAGGTTTGATATCTTATGGCATGAGCTGCGTCTATGATTCGTTCAACTCTGTTGTATCCAATTGTTGGATCTTGAATATAGCTTCTAATACGATTTGCATGATTTTTAAACATCTCTACTGTCGTATCAGCGTTAGTACCCTCAACAAACAATCGATTATTCTTAAAAAAATCATTATGTCCGTACACATGCGCCATGGTTAGTATCTGCAACAATTGGGAATTGTCTCTCATTAAATAGGCAATACACGGATTAGAGTTGATAACCATTTCATATGGCAATCCTGCTAAATTGTACTTATACAAGGTTTTTTGTTTGTCATAGGTTTTTCCAAAACTCCAATGAGGATAATGGGATGGCATACCTACATACGCTTCATAACATAACATATCTTCATAACTACAAATTTCAAATTCTTGGGGATAGCATTCTAAACCCGCTTGCTTCACCAAGAACTCTATTTTATCATTCCATTCTTCTAATTCTCTTAATGAATACTCCATCTCTCATTACTATTCTCAATACTTCTCTTCCTTTTCAAGAAGCTTTCGAAGTGCTGGAATAACATCCTCCTTTTTTGACATCGTTACTACGGAAAAATTCGGATTTTTAAGTTGTGCTGTATAGAGTTGCCATATATTACTCAATCGTGGAAAACTAGGATGAAAAATTTCACCGTATCCAAAAAGATTACAGGTGTCACATAATTTCTTAGCTAGTGCCAACGCTTTTTCATTGTCCTCAGACCAATTATCCCCATCACTACAGTGAAAGGCATATACATTCCATATTGACGGATTATATCTCGCCTCAATAATTTCCAATGCCTTCTCATAACCACTACTAATGTAAGTTCCTCCCGACTCTCCTTTGTGAAAAAAATCATCTTCATTTACTTCTTTACCGATAGTGGTGTGGGCTACAAAAGCGATCTCAACATTCACGTACTTGAGACGAATAAATTGATATAGAAGAAAATAAAAACTCCGAGCGAGGTACTTCTTCGTAACATCCATTGAACCAGATGTATCCATAATACAAATAATTACAGCATTGGATTCCTTCCGAATGTCTTCCCTTAATCTATAATATCTAAGATCATCCTCCTTAAAAGGAAATCGTGGTTTTTCTTCGGTTTTATCAACTTCATCCTTCTTTCCTCTTTGATATGCTTTTTGTCTCTTGATTTTTTCAATTACTGAACGTTTTTTTGCTAATTTTGGTGGGATACCTTTTCGTTTGATACCCAGCTTCCTATAGTTTTTTTCAGTTTCTAGCTGGTTGAATTTTTTTCTTTCTAAAAAAGGCAGATTCAAATCTTCAAATAAATACTGAATGAGTTCTTCAATCGTTACTTCTGTTTCATAAATATCTTCACCTTCATTATTTCCTGCTTCACCATGCCCTTCTTTCATGTCATCGGCATTCCCTATTTTATCTCCTCGTTTTTCTTCACCATTACCAGAACCTGTTCCATATTGATTTTTACCAAATACAAATTGGTATTCTTTGATGCCTTTTATAGGAATTTTAATTTTTTTATTGGTACTTTGACCTATAATACTTTCTTCTGCTATGATGTTTCCAATGTTTTTTTTGATTGCATCGTCAACTAATTCCCGATGTCTTCTTCTATCTTCTGCAGATCGATCTCTTCCCCTACTGTCAAATTCTCGAAAAATAGCCATAATTTTAATCCTTCCACAAATTATTAGCTGCATATTTCAAAACAACGTTACAGCAGTGGTCACAATAACCATTCCTTTTCATCTCTTCAACCATCAAATCATATTTTTCATTTTGTTCTTTATCACGTACCTTGCTTCGTGTAATGACTCTACTTAGTTCTCTTACGGATGTTGTTAACTTGTTTTCTATTGCCTCTTTTAAAGGCTCATAACAGGAATAATCCATTTTTCCGCCATTTCTAATAACATAAAACATGTAGGCTGTGACATCCTGTCTAAATCCCCCTGCGGCAGACGCGGAAATACCTATTTGTTCTTCAATGGAGCGCAAAAACTTTTCATCTGGCTCCAATTCCTCACCAGTATTTCTATCCTTGAGCTTTTTCTTATTGACTGCTGCTTCTGCATGGTCTAAATAATTGTTAAATAAATCTTCAGCTTGCTCCTTATAACCATGGATAAAAGCCTTTGTTACTTCTTTTTCAAGAATCTTATGGTATTCTTTTTTAATAGTATCTTGGATAAAGTTTAAATATCTCTTTTTTTCATCTTCGCTAATTGGTACATCTTTTACTGCTTTTACTAGCGTTTCCATTACCATGATAGGGTTAATACAATCATGCTCAGACTCACTCATGGTGTTATCTAAAACCTTCATAATAAATCTTGTAGAGATACCTGTCATACCCTCTCTATTGGCTTCCTCACGAATTTCAATAATATCTACTTTTTTAGTCGTTCCTTTTTCAACGATTTCCTCACCATTATAAATTTTAAGTTTTGTAAGTGGATCCACTTTTGTAGAAGGTGCCAGCCTTGATAATATAGCAAACATGGAAACAATTTCAATCGTATGAGGTGCTATATGTGTTTTGAACTTGCTGATTTTTTTTATTTTATTATAGATTTTAATTTCCTCATCAAGCTGTAAACAATAGGGTACTTCTATCTTAACAATTCTATCTAGAATTGCTTCATTCGTATGGTCGGATTTAAATTTATTCCATTCAGCTTCATTGGAGTGGGCTAAAATAATACCGTCAAAATAAATCATTGACCCCTTACCAGGAGATGGTATACTTTTTTCTTGGGTTGCAGTGATCATAGTATGCAAATATTCAACTTCATTTTTAAAGACCTCAATAAACTCTACAATGCCTCTGTTGCCTACATTAAAGGCACCATTTAGAGACAAGACTCTTGGATCATCTTCTGGATACAGGTCAATTTTAGAAATATCCACTGAACCAATTAGCACCGAAGTATCTTGATTATTAGGATCTACTGGTGGCACAACACCAATACCTTTACGAGATCGTATGCTAAAATCAACTGTTTCAACTTTAAATTCTTCAAATTTTCCTTCGTATTCATTCTTTAGTCGATACCTACAAACTGGGCATAAATCTCCTTCAATTTGTATACCATAATTCTCTTCAAATTGTTTGCGCAAATGTTTAGGGACTAAGTGTAGAGGTTCCTCACGAATTGGACATCCTTTAAGTGCATAAATGGGGGGGTTCGTTTCTAATGCTTTTTTTAATACTTCCATTATTGAAGATTTCCCAGCTCCAACTGGCCCAACAAGATAAATGACTTGCCTGGATTCCTCTCCCTTCATAGAAGCAGCATGAAAATATCTTACAATTTGCATCAGCACTTTATCGATGCCAAAAAAATCCTCCTTAAAAAAGTTATAGGTTTTGATGACATCATTGCCGTATATCCTTCGGAGTCTTGGATGCTCCTCTGTTTTTACTACTTCAACTCCCTTATTTATAATCAATTCATACATTCGCTGATGTGCTAATATTGATAATGACGGATTCTCCTTAAGCAGTTCAAGATAATCCAAAAAATTGCCATCAAAATCATGTTTGATTCTTGTCTTTCTATCACTCTGAATTATCTCTAAAAAATCTTTCATAATCTTTTAAAGACCTCCTTTTGGCACAATTAAAAATAGGTACTCAAAATATAATATGATAATGACAAGAGAATTACCACTTTTAATCAGAGCTATTATTCCTAATCCCTTTTTTTAATATAAATGCCATAGCGAATAAAAACATCTCCAATCCCGTTTGTACAAACACAGCAATCATTGGATAAACATAAAAGAGATAGTTTAACATCTCTATACTGCTATCAAAAGATATAACACTAAGAACAGTTGCAATCAAAGTGGCTGGAAATACAAGTGGCTTAAAACTACTTAAGCCAAAAATTTGAGAAACCCCCACACTAAAAGCCCAAATAAGGTTAACGGAAGTCATCACTCCCGCTCCTAAAGCAACCATAAGCCAAACAAGTTCTAAACGTTCAAAAATCCCAATTTGTATTTCTCTGGTAAGAGATACTCCTGGATTAATCATACTTCCAGCTTGTTCGGCACCAAATGCCCCTATAACAAAAAAAATGAGTGTACTAATCATAGTTGCACCCATACTTACAGCAATGAATTTTGCTTTAAATCCATTTTCTGGGCGATTACAAACTGGAATATACATAGCCATCATAATACAAATACCAATGAAAGATAAAATCAAGATGGACCCTGAAAGAAATGGATAAGAACCCTCCATCAACATAGGTTGAATGCGGCCGATTTTGATATCAGGAATAGCCATTAAAAACAACGCAATTAAACTGATTAAATAGATAGGACCAAAAATCTCACAGACTCGAGCAATGACCTCTATCCCCTTTCTTGCTCCGTAAGCTACCATAAAGCAACCCATAGAATAAATGATCACCTTTGACATATCAGGCAGGAGATTTTCTATCAATGTGCTAATGGCCCTCATTAAGAGTGCTGTAACCATTAAAAAGAAAATCGGAAAAATAATTCCAACAATTTTTCCGGCAATTTTTCCTAAAATAGTCATGCTGTACTGTACAAAATTTTGACCTGGAAAACGAAGTCCCATATAAGCATATACTAAGGCGAGAAGTACATCTAAAACCCACGCAACGATTACAGATAACCAAGCATCTCTACCTGCGTGTGAAATAAGCATCCCTGGTATTTGTAAGACCGTAAAAGAGGTTATGATACCAAAAAGTAACCAGACAAACTGTTTTGTACTTATTATTTCTTTATTGGACAAAATGATGAACCTCCTTTATTTCTTGTTATCAAAAACAAATTTTCCTATGGGACCAAACATCTTTTCTAAGACATCAAAGGGTGTGGATATCCCAAAATACTTTGCTAGAGCAAATATTATAGCAATGAATAATAACAAAAAGACTACATAGAATTCCTTCCACAGCTTTTTTCGAGCTAATGGTATACCTTCTATGAGACCTATAGATATTGCAATGAGTATAAGTGCTGGAAACAATTTCCATCCTCCTTCTTATTTATTACCATAATAAATAACCATGTATACTATATAGCATTCCTGTCGATAAAAGCATTTTTTCTGATAGGTGTATACATTATTGGCAGTAAGTGTTCATTTTTCTGGCCTTACCCTTCGGCCGGTCTAGCGAAAAATGAACACTTACTGCCTTTCATATTAAAATGCTTTTATCTCTGTTTCGTAAAATAATAATTAATTGTCAACAACCTGTATACTATATAGTATTTTCCTTTTTTGTTGGTAAGTATGTATTTTATATTTTTATTTGACCTGGCTACTTGTATTAGTAGCTATTTTAGAATAAATTGCTATGCTTATCCAAATAATAAAAAACATATAATGATTAGACTACTACTTAAGGATGATTCAAATGCCCTCAATTATTTATAAATTTTTTAAACAGTGGATACCAAAAGGTAGTACTGAAGAAAAAAAAGACCCACTACCCATTACCTCAAGTATTGATATCAATGTTGATAAAATAAAAGCCCTCTTTGATAATACCTATGATCTTGTTTTTAGAAATTTTATGATTGGTGGCGAACTCAATCTAAATGCTGCTCTTTTCTTTATCAATGGCTTAACAGATAAAATTTCAGTAGAAAATCATATTTTAGATCCACTTACCCATCAAAATCGTTTTGATGTATATCACAATGATTATGATCTCTTTTTTAGAGACTTAAAAAGTTCGATCCTAACACTATTAGATATTAGTGACTGCTTTGATTTAAATGAAGCTATTGACGGAATTCTTCTTGGAAAGACCGTATTATTTATTGATAGAATGCCCTATGGAATTGTGATTGATAATCGAAAATGGAAGGACCGGGCAATTGAACAACCGTTTACAGAAGTCGTCATCAAAGGTTCTCACGAAGGCTTTAATGAAACCTTAGTAACCTCTACTTCTTTGATTCGACGTAGGTTAAAAACCCCTTTATTAACCTTCGAGCAATTTAATATAGGTTCACTAACGAAAACAGACGTTGTAATCGCTTATATTCGTGGCATTGCCAATGAAAAAGTTTTAGATGAAATCAAATCACGTCTTTCAAGAATTCAGGTTGATGGCATTTTAGATTCTGGTTATATTGAACAGTACATTGAAGATGCGCCAATATCTATTTTCCCAACAATTGGGAATACGGAAAAACCTGATGTGGTTGTTTCTAAACTTCTAGATGGCAGATTTGCAATTATTGTAGATGGCTCACCTACTGTTTTAACAGTACCGTTCTTATTTGTAGAAGCACTACGGGCGAGTGAGGATTACTATATGTCACCTGTAATCGCCTCTTTCCTACGGTTAACACGCATTCTTGCTTTATTTCTTGTTGTTTATCTTCCGGGGCTCTATATAGCGATTTCTAGTTATCATCAAGATATTATCCCGACCCACCTCATGCTCACCATGGCGGCTTCTACTGAGGGTGTACCTTTCTCTCCCTTTATTGAAGTACTTATGATGTCGACTTTATTTATTATTCTAAAAGAGGCAGGTATTAGAATGCCTAGAGCTATTGGACAAGCTGTGAGTATCGTAGGTGCTCTCATCCTCGGACAAGCTGCAGTAGAAGCAGGTTTCGTCAGTAACCCCGTTGTTATGATTACAGCACTAGCCGGTATCGGTGGTTTTGTGATTTATCCCCTTAATTCTGCTACTACTATATTATGGTTTGCTTTTTCAGTACTTGGTAGCATTGCTGGATTTTTTGGAATTCTTTATGGAACTATTTTCCTATTAATTCATTTGGTTAGCTTAAGATCCTTTGGAAGTCCATATTTCTCTCCTATTGCACCAAGAACAACTGAGGAACTTGTAAAAGATGTTTTTCTTAGAGCCCCTTTATGGACTTTAAATACTGGACCAAGAGCTATTAATTGGAAGAAGGTTGATAAAGGAAATGTAGATAAACTCAAATTCAAAAAGTAAAGCCTAGTATAACAATTGTTATAGGATGTAAAGGAGATTATTAATGAAATGTAAAATTTTTTTATTTTTTCTACTTCTATTCGCAATGCTACTTTTATCCAGTTGTACTGATGTAGTGGAATTAGATCATTTGGCTATTTTTTCAGGGGTCGGTTTTGATCAAGGAACCGATATGAAATTAGTTGCTACTGTACAACTTATTCTTCACCGACAATTAAAAGTTCAAAGTCAAGGTGGTAATAGTGGTTATGTTACAACAAATGTTATTGTAAATGGTGAAAATCTATTGGATATAAGTCGTAATTTCTCACTTCAATCTGGAAGAAAAAGCGTCTGGTCACATGCTAAGGTTTTTATTATTGGTGAAGAATTGGCAAAATCCGGAATTGGAGAAATTATAGATATCCTTGAAAGAGATAACGATATTCGTAGAAAGACGTATCTTTGTATTGCAAAAGGGAATGCTGGTGAAGTCTTGTCAGCTGAGACCACTAGATTAGAAACCATTCAAGCATATAATATAAGTGATATGATTGAACTTTATACACGTCATGGCAAGGCTGTTCTTGTTGATATTAATAGATACGCAATTACAACCTCTCCAAATAACGATAATGCTTTTATTACAGGTATCAGCCTTATACCTAAAACCGCGATAACCCCCAATGCAACAAATGAACTACAGTTAGAAGGTACCGCAATCCTAAAAAAGGATCAGTTGGTCGGATGGTTTGATGAAACAGAGACCAAAGGCTTATTATGGATATTAGGTGAAACAAAAAGTTGCATTGAAAATATAGAATATCCCAAAAAAGGAGCGCCCATTTCGATTGAAATACTAAGCGCTGGGAGTAAAATTATTCCTATTTTTGAACATCAAACAATTAAGAAAATTAAAGTTGAAGTAAAATGCACCGGTCGTATTGCACAAGCTAATCCAAATGTTCAACTAATGAAAATCGGTGAGCTTGATAAAATTGTTGAGAAGGTAGAAGAGCAAATAGAAAAAGAAATAACCCTATCTATAGAAAAAGGACAAGAATATCATGCTGATATTTTTGGATTTAATGAGGTCGTAAATAATAAGGATCCAAAATTATTTAAATCACTTAAAAATAATTGGGATGAAATTTTTGCTGCTCTTGAAGTAGAAGTAGATATCGACTTGACCCTCAGATCAGCAGGATTATTAATTGATAGAGAAGAAGAAAAATAAAAACTCCTTTCTGGTTATTCGTAATGACTACCAGTAAGGAGTTTTTTCTGTCTCATCCCATGCTTATTCTATTTTCACTTATATAACTCATAAATCCGTATAACCAATGCTATCCCTTGCTCCCTTGTTGCTTTTCCTTTTGGATTGATATTATCATTACCCACACCTCTAATTATATCTAGCTTATTTAATAATTGTATTGATCTCTTAGCCCATGATGAAATTTCTTTTTCGTCTCTAAAATATACGTAATCCATTGTGGTATTCGTCTTAATTTCTAGAACACCTAGTAAATTATAAAACATTAGTGACATTTCTTCTCTAGTAACATAGTTATTGGGTTTAAATTTGTCTTCACTAACTCCATTCACTATACCTAAATGATTTGCTTTTAATATTTCAGTGTTGCTAGTGTCCGTAAATTTATTATTCTTAGGTAATTCTGCTTTCTTACCTGATAATGCTTCATATAATTTTATAACTAGCTCACAAAATTCTTCTCTTGAAATGTTTTGTTTATAATTACTTGATAATTTTTCAGTAAGTAAATTATATTCTTTTGCTTTTTCTAATTCTGATTTTACCACAGGAATCGGTTTATCACTTCCTCCGCCTATTATATAAGGACTTTTTGATGAGCCTGAACCAGATTCTAATGCAACAGTTTTCATATTCAAAGACAAAGCGGGACGAACACCATCTTCAGAAAAAGATGCATTGTTAAAAATTACAAGACCCGTATCACTGATACTACGCCCTTTTTCGGTGAAAACAGAAGGTGTACGCAGATAATATTTCCAGTATATACCAGTAGTTATATAACTGAAATAATCATAACTCTGTATTGATTTGACTGCTTTAGGTGTAAGTTTTGCTTTATAAATCCATCCTCTGTCATATACATATTCTTTAATCTCTTTTACAGATAAGAAAAAAACTTTGTCGGTTACATTTTTGTAATATGCTTGATCATAGTTTTGTACCACATCTGATATGTCATAACTATGGCCATGTCTTTCAATTCCACCATCACGTTTTTCTTTATCAATATCTGTAAGAAGTACTTTATGGGTAATTGGTTTGATTATATTTCTTTCTTCTTCTGTAAAGTTCCCATCAGCTAAAAAACCTTTTTCTTTGTCATAGGGAAGTAATTTATTACAAACATTATCCGCTGAAGGTGGATTTTGTGTCCAATTAATAATTTCATCACTGCTATTAAGCCATTGACTAATATTAGAGTTTTCCCATTCATTACTACCTTCTTTTTTCCTTATATGATGTTGATGATAACTTCCTTTCGCATCAAATGCTTTTAAGCACAAAATAAATTCTGAAAACAGTAATGGATCACCATCTTCATCTATATTGATAATACGCCATAGTATTGGTTCATCATAGTAAGATCCAAATTGGATGTAATCACCTATTTTAATAGCTTGTGCTGCATTTGCTTCTTTTTTCATAATTGTAAAGGTACTTACCACCATTACTAGTATCATTAGAAATGATAAAATTCTTCTTTTGTTTTTCATTATTGTTTTCTCCTCCTGGAAATATATATTTCATTAAGGACTAATTATAACAATATTTGATAAATTTTTAAATACAAAATTTTTTTTATTCTTTAATGTACAAATTTCCATTAACGATTACAGCACATATACTATACTAAAAAGTTATGCTTGAGGTATTTTATGAATAAGAAGATATTCTTTTCCCTTCTACTTATACTGTTTATTATGGTTTCTCTGTTTTCAGGATGTAAGAAGGAAGAAACACTTAAGGTAGTAAAGCTTAACGAAGTTGTACATTCCATTTTTTATGCTCCTCAATATGTAGCAATAGAAAATAACTTTTTCGAAGAAGAAGGTTTAAAAATAGACTTGAGTTTAGGGAATGGTGCTGATAAATCCATGACTGCACTGCTATCAGGAAATGCAGATATTGCACTTATGGGTGCAGAAGCTTCCGTATATGTCTTTAACGAGGGTAAGGAGAATTATGCTATAAACTTTGCTCAATTGACACAACGAGCGGGAAATTTCTTAGTTGCTAGGGAACCATTTCCAGATTTTAGTTGGGATATGGTAAAAGGAAAAACGATTGTAGGTGGTAGACTTGGCGGTATGCCTGAAATGGTACTCGAGTACATTTTAAAAGAAAAAGGCATTGAACCTTTTGTAGATACGACCATTATTAATAACTTAGATTTCTCAGCAACCGCTGGTGCCTTTTCAGGTGGAATGGGTGATTTCACCGTAGAATTCGAACCCACAGCCTCTACACTTGAACAAACAGGAGATTACTATGTTGTAACTTCCCTTGGTGTAGATAGTGGCTTGCTACCTTATACAACTTATATGGTACTTGGTAGCTACATGGATGAAAATCCTGAAACAGTTCAAAAGTTTACAAATGCCATTTACAAAGGCCAGCTTTGGGTAGACCAACATACGCCTGAAGAAATCGCAAAGGTGATTGCACCTTACTTTGAAGGAACAGATTTAGAACTATTGACCACGATCGTCAAAAGATACAAAGATCAAGACACTTGGAAGGTAGAACCTCTTTTGGATGAAACTGCATTTGTACTTCTTCAGGATGTATTAGATTCTTCCGGTCAACTCGAAAAACGTGTCAACTATGATGACCTTGTTAACACTACGTTTGCTAAAAAAGCTGTTGAACAAGTTGATGCTAGTAAAGTTAAATAATAGAGCTCTATTGTATGAAAGGATCAAACTCTTGTATTGATCCTTTCTTTTATTCACCCACTGCCAACAGGTCTAATATATTATACTATACGAACTTATGGGGTGATGAATATAACGAATTTACTTAGTATCCAACAATTATCTTATGTATATCACACGATGCAAGGTGAAACATTAGCAATAGAGAATATCAGTTTCTCAGTCTCAAAAGGTCAATTTATAAGTATTGTTGGCCCAAGTGGTTGTGGTAAATCTACGTTACTTTCATTAATCTCTGGCTTACTAGCACCCTCACTTGGACAAATCGTCATCGATCAAGGCGTATTAGATAATCCAAAGCATGCAATTGGTTATATGTTACAAAAGGACCATCTCTTTGAATGGAGAACTGTATATGAAAATGTTTTACTGGGCCTTGAAATTGCACATGTAAAAACCCAAGAAAATCTTGATTATGTAAATGAATTGCTTGAAAAATATGAACTTAAGGATTTCAAAAAATATCGTCCATCCCAACTTTCAGGTGGCATGCGTCAAAGAGTTGCATTGATTAGAACCCTCGCTTTAAAGCCAGATCTTCTATTACTTGATGAACCCTTTTCAGCACTTGATTATCAAACACGTCTAAACGTAGCCGACGATATGTATGCTATCATAAAAAAAGAAGGCAAAACTGCCCTTCTTGTTACTCATGATATTGCTGAAGCTATCAGTATGGCAGATGAAGTTATGGTTTTAAGCAAACGTCCTGCTAGTATTAAGGCTCGTTTATCAGTTGCGTTCAATATTGAAGATAGATCACCGTTAAAATCACGAGCTGATCATGAATTTAGCAGTTATTTTAATCAGATTTGGAGGGAATTAAATGACATCCCAAGCACAATATGATTTTATTAAGATGCAACACCAACAAAAAATATGGATTAAAGTGTATCAGTTCTTTATATTAATTGGTTTTCTTGGATTATGGGAGTTAGCTGCAGATTTAAGGTGGATTGATCCTTTTATTTTCAGCTCACCTATGCGTGTAATAACAACGTTCCTGAACATGTTGTTAAAAGGTTCCTTACTTAAACATATCGGAATTACATTGTATGAGACTTTGGTCAGCTTCATTCTTGGTGGGACCTTTGGAATTCTCATTGCAGTCATCTTATGGTGGTGTGAAAGAGTTGCAAAAACACTCGAGCCCTATCTTATTGTTTTAAATAGTTTACCCAAAACAGCCTTAGCTCCAATTATTATTGTTTGGTTAGGTAATACAACGAAATCTATTATTTTCACTGCTATCAGTGTTTCTATCATTGTTACAATTATTAATGTTTATTATGGTTTTTTACAAGTAGATGTTGAAAAAATCAAGCTTATTCGTACCTTTGGTGGCCATAAACGAGATATTCTATCCAAGGTGGTTATTCCTGCTAATTATGCAAATATTATCAGTACCATGAAGGTCAATATTGGTCTTTCACTGATTGGTGTTATTATTGGTGAGTTTTTAGTAGCTAGAGAAGGATTGGGTTATTTGATTGTGTACGGAAGTCAAGTTTTCAAACTTGATTGGGTAATGATGAGCTTAATTATTTTAGGGATTTTGGCAACTATCCTTTATGAAGTTATTCTTATTATTGAACGGAAGGTTCAGAAAATCGGAGGTTAATCAACTTTGCACATACCTTATGCTTAATGAAAGGACATCTTTATAAATTAATTGATTTAATAATATTTTATATAAAAACCCAGTACGCAAGCTCTGCCCAGGTTGTTAACAAATTAATTCATTATCAATTAATGATACAGAGATAAAAGCATTTTTTCTTCAAGATTAATACAAAAGGCAGTAAGTATTCATTTTTCGCCAGACCGGCCGAAGGGTAAGGCCAGAAAAATGAATACTGACTGCCAATAATGCATACACCTATCAGAAAAAATACTTTTGTCGACAGTCTAACCAGTACGCAAACACCGGCTTTATTATTATTTACGTCTATCCTCATTCCTATGAATGGCTTCGGTTATGGAAGTATATTGCCAGCTGCTCTATATATTTCATACCATTCCTGTCTTGAAAGCGTAATATCTGACGCTTTACAAATATCTTTCAAGCGTGCTACATTTGTCGTTCCTACAATTGGTTGTATCTTTGCTGGGTGTCTTAATATCCAAGCTACTGCAATTGCTGTATTAGGAACTCCTTTTTGCTCTGCAATTTCATCAATCTTTTTGTTAAGTTCAGGGAACTTATCATTATTTAAGAATACCCCTTCAAAAAAACCATATTGAAAAGGTGACCATGCTTGAATAGTAATATCCTTCAATCTGCAATAATCTAAAATACTTCCGTCTCTGTCAATGGAGGGGTCAATCTCCATGTTCACATTGAGACCTGCATCAATCATACCTGTATTTGTTATACTTAGCTGTAATTGATTAATGATAATGTTTTGATCCACGTATTTTTTGAGTAGTTCAATTTGCATAGGCTTTTGATTGCTCACCCCAAAATGTCTTACTTTTCCACTACTCCAAAGTTTTGAAAAAGCTTGGGCTACTTCTTCTGGCTCTACTAGTGCATCTGGACGATGTAATAATAATACGTCTAGATAATCTGTTTTTAATTTTTTCAAACTACCGTCGACAGCTTCTAAAATGTGTTCCTGTGAAAAGTCAAAATAGCCTTTACGTATTCCACACTTTGTTTGAAGAAACATGCTTTCTCGAATACTAGAACTCAAATCTATTGCTTGGCCAAAGGCCTCTTCCGCTCTACCACCACCATAAATATCTGCATGATCAAAAAAATCTATTCCTTCTTCTAATGCAGTATGAATAAGTGTAGTTAAATCTTTATTCGACATATCTGCAATCCTAAAACACCCCAGAGATATCTCTGATGCACTTAAGGCTCCATTACCAATATTCATTTTCTTCATTTGGCACCTCTTATTGTCAATTTGTTTTGCGCTACTCCTATACTAGGATTTCCTCTATCTTTTGAATAACCTCAGTTGATAACTTTATTCCCGAAGCGCTTACATTTTCTTCTACTTGGCTTGGTCTACTCGCTCCAATAAGTGCACTAGCTACATTAGACTGTCTCAAAATCCATGCAATCGCTAATTGAGGCATCGTAATGTTTAATTCCTTTGCAACATTGTCCAAGTTCGTAACCTTTGCTAGGTTGTTTTCATTTAAAAACCTTCCAATAAAGTAATTTGAATTTGGATCAGTAGCACGGCTTCCTGCTGGTAACTGTTGTAGATCCTTGTACTTTCCAGTTAATACACCTTGTGCCAAAGGAGAAAACACAACCTGACTGATGCCATTCTTTTCACTCATTGGTATTATTTCAGATTCAATCGTCCTATTTAGCATATTATATAGTGGCTGATTTACTACGATTCTATCAAGCAAATATTTATCAGCAACTTGAAGGGCTTCCTGTATTTGCGCCGCTGTCCACTCACTAACACCCGCATATAATATTTTCCCTTGACGAATTAAATCTTCAATTGTTCGTAGTGTTTCTTCTACTGGTGTTTCAGGATCATAACGATGACAATAGTATATGTCTAAATAATCAACACCAAGGCGTTTAAGGCTTGCATGTGCTTGCTCAAATACATGTTTTCTTGAAAGACCTTTATCATTTGGTCCATCACCCATGGGCCAAAAAACCTTAGTCGCCAGTACATAAGATTCTCTCGGATGCTTTCTAAGTGCTTCTCCGACAACAATCTCTGCTTGGCCTGTTGCATAAACATTTGCTGTATCAAAAAAATTGATTCCAAGCTCATAAGCCTTGTCAATTGTATGAATTGCAGTTTCCTTTTCGGTTGAGTTGCCATATGTTAGCCAACTGCCTAGACTGATTTCACTTACCTTCATTCCAGTTTTGCCTAATCTTCTATATTGCATTGTTAGTCCTCCTGTTTATAGTCAATGTTACAAAACATCCGCATTCGCTAGGGTTTCGCAAGCGAATGCAAGCTTCTTCCATTTGGTTAAATTGTTCGTAATTGTTGTTTACTCTATCTTCAAGTCTATACCTTAGAGTATACTCTAAGTCAATGATAATTTGCATTTTTTCTCGTATTAATTTTTGCAAACCTTTTTAATTGTAATCAATCTACTATTTTGCCTCTTTAATTGATTTCAAGCCCTACTGGGCAATGGTCTGATCCTAACACCTCAGTATAGATTTTCGCATCTTTTAATCTATCCTTTAATCGCATAGAAATGCAAAAATAATCGATACGCCAACCAGCATTTGTTGATCTTGCATTCATCATGTATGACCACCAGGTGTATGCTCCAACCTTGTCGGGATAGAAATATCTATAGGTATCAATAAAACCGCTCTCAAAAACTGTGCTGATTTTTTCACGTTCCTCTTCTGTGAAACCAGCATTGTTTTTATTTGTTTTCGGGTTCTTTAAATCAATCTCTTTATGTGCTACATTTAAGTCTCCACAAAATATAACAGGCTTTTTCATATCTAGTTCTTTAAGGTACTTAAGAAATTCATCTTCCCATTCCATTCGGTAATCCAATCTAGTTAAATTTCTTTGGGTATTTGGCGTATATACCGTCACTATATAAAAATCCTTAAATTCTAAAGTAATCACTCTACCCTCTGTGTCATGTTTGGCTTGTCCAATGTCATAAAAAACCTCCATGGGTTTTTCCTTTGAAAAGATTGCTGTACCAGAATAACCTTTTTTATCCGCATAGTTCCAATATTGATGATAACCTTCAAGTGCTAAATCGATTTGACCAGCTTGAAGCTTTGTCTCCTGTAAGCAAAAAACATCTGCATTTTCTGACTGAAAGAACTCTAAAAAGCCCTTCTGAACACAAGCTCTAATACCGTTTACATTCCATGATATGAATTTCATTTGATTTGTTCCTTTCTTTATATTATGTCAATGTTGTAAAACCTCTGGCTACAAGTCAATCTTCAAATATCCATTATCCCATTCAAAAATTTACCAACCATCACGTTTGTCGTCTCTTAAATCTTTTGTTCTATTTCTCTTAAAAGTTGATTTAATACGTAAACGAAAGTTTTATGCAACCTCTCTACTTCATTTTGCTCACCATTTTCAAGGGCTCTTTGAAGTTCTGAAGCTATTTTTTGCAATTTTTTTGCTCCAATATTTCCTGAACCGCCTTTATTCTTGTGCACAATCTGAATGGCTTCACTATAATTATGGTTTTGTATCGCCTTCGTGAGTTCTTCTTCGATATCTTTATTCTCATCCAAATATTCTGCTAAAACCATCAGATATAACTCCAATTTATTCCCCATCCGGCGTAAGCCGTCTACTTCATCCAAAATATTGGCCACATTACCCTTTTCTACCACCACCCTTTTGGCTTCATGGACTTCACTTTTAACTTCATTTTGCAACCTCAAGATATTGACCAAGGTTTCCACAAACTTATCAGGATCAAAGGGCTTGCTGATATAATAATTAATGCCCACACGCTTACATTCCTCTTCAACACCTGCAATGGCATCTGCAGTCATCGCCACTATCGGAATACTTATATCAAACCTTCTAATTTGAGCTGATGCCTCGTATCCGTTCAATATAGGCATATGCAAATCCATAAGGATTAAATCAATTCCCTTTTGGTGTTCTATAAAATACGCAACACCTTCTTCTCCATGATCTGCCAATGTCACTTCAATTCCAACTTGTTCTAAAATGGATTTAGCAATAAACTGGTTCTTTTTATTATCTTCAACCACCAACACTCGATATACTCTATCTAATTTCTGATTCTTATTGAAAGGCATAAGTGCATAGACTTCTTTTGACTCTAATGCCTTGACTTTAAAGATCTCAAGAATACCATTATAGAGAACAGAGGGTATAATAGGTTTCGTAATGCCAATTTCAATATCAAAATTTTCAATTTTTTCAAATAGATCCTCTCTCATGAGAGGAATCATCATCATCACTTTAGGTTTACTCGTTATTTGAGAATTGTTTCTAATTTTTGCTATAAACTCAAGACCTCCCTCGAAAGGCGTATCATAATCCAAAATGAGCAAATCATATGGCTTTGAGTTTTCAGTTTCACATGCTTCAAGTAATTCTATAACCTGGGTCTGGGAAGTGACCATTTCTGCTTTCATACCAAATGAACCAAGATAGCCTTCTATAAGATGTAGATTTGCAACTCCTTTTTCAAGTACAATCGCCTTGACATCGTGCATATACACAGCTGCTATCTTTTGTTTATCTTCAAATTCTTTTTCTTGATCAACTTCCAAAACCAACACTATAATAAAAGTAGAACCTTCTCCTTCAACACTTGAAGCCTTAATTTCCCCACCCATCATTTCAACTAAACTTTTTACTATAGACAATCCAAGTCCTGTACCACCAAAACGTCTGTTAATACTTGAATCTCCTTGGGAAAAAGGCGTAAAAAGTTGATCTACTTGTTCACTAGACATACCAATTCCCGTATCCTTAATGCTAAATTCTAATTGTAAAAAGGGGGCTTCCCTGGTCAATATACGTATCGCCAAAGAAACTTCTCCTATACTCGTAAATTTTACCGCATTATTAATGACATTGAGTAAAATTTGCTCCAGCCTTTTTGGGTCTCCCCAAAAATTACTTGGTATCTTTGGATCCTTATTCAAGTTAAATTCAATCTTCTGCTCTTCAATCTTAAAAGCCACAATGCTCACAACCTGTTGTAAAACTTTGTCCAAGTTGAAGGAAACTCTTTCAATCTCGACCTTACCTGCCTCAATTTTAGAAAAATCTAATATGTCATTGATGATCCCTAACATATTATGTGAAGCTTGGGTGATCTTTTCTAAGTATATCTTTTGAGTTTGGTTTACGTCCGTTTTCTTAATCAAATAAGCCATACCTGTTATGGCATTAAGGGGTGTTCTTATTTCATGGGACATACGCGCTAAAAAACTAGATTTAATATTGTTGGCAATATCAGCTTCTTCTTTTGCCTGCATTAAATCTTCTTCTATTTGGATGCGCTTAGCAACCTCTTTTTTCAATTGAACTATCCAATAAACTGAAACAAATAAAACGAGTAAGAACACTAAGCCAACAACTGCAACAATGCGAATAAAAGGTCCATAATCGATCCCATTCTCAAGACCAATCCATCTATTATTGATTTCAATTTTCTCTTCTTCAGTTATGCTTACTAATCCCTTATTGATGATACTGACTAATTCGGGCCAATCATTTCTAACTGCAAAATATAGTTCTTGGTTTTCATTTGAATCTATTTCAATGAATTTTAAATGAGTAAAACCGTTTGCCTTTATGAGATAACTAGACGTTGCTAAATTACCAATAAAAGCAGTCTCTTGACCATTTGTTACCGCAGCTAACGCAGCCTCACCTGTTGAATAAAGGCTTACCTCTATACTTGGGTAATTTTTTAAAAAACTGTGATGAGAGCTATTGGACTGCACTGCCACTTTTGTTTGCAAAATATCCTCAAGGCCATTTATTGTATTGTTCGACTCATTAACAACAATAACTCTCTGAAAAGAATAGTAAGGTTCAGAAAAAAGAAAGTACTGCTCTCTCTCTGTGGTTTTAGACACACATGGTAAAACATCTATTCGCTTTTCCACGGCTAACTCATAGGCTTCTTCCCAAGTCAAATCTCTTTCAATAACCATTCCAATCCCAATTTTCTCGCTCAACAACTTAATATAATCAGATGCTATTCCTTTATAGGAACCATCAGAATCTATAAACTCAAAAGGAACAAACTGAGGGTCAATTCCTAAATGAATCAAAGGGTGTTCTTTAATAAAGGTCTTTTCGTCCTCTGTCAATTCAAGCTCGGTGGTTTTTGCAATACAATTTGTATTTACACTCAGAAGTAAAAGAAAACATACAACTAAAAGTCTAAGGCTTTTCAAGACCCTCACTCCTCTTCTGGTATATTTTGAATAAATTGATGAGATATATTGAGAATATCCCTTTCTATTTCAATAAAAGCTATTACGATTTCTGGATCGAATTTTTTCCCACTTTCACTTCTGATAAAATCTAAAGCATAATCATGATCAAAGGCAGGCTTGTATACCCTTTGACTCGTTATCGCATCATATACATCTACAATTGTCATGAGTCGGCCTGGGAGCGGAATTTCTTTTCCCTTTAATCCTGATGGATATCCAGATCCATCAAAACACTCGTGATGTGTTCCTGCAACCTCTATAGCTGTTTGAATAAATATAGGCACATCCCCACTATGTAATTCATGACTTAAGGCTTCAACCCCATATGTTGTATGTTTCTTCATAATCTCAAACTCTTCTTTATCTAGCTTTCCTGGTTTTAAGAGAATATTATCAGGAATGCCTACTTTTCCAATATCATGTAAGGGTGCTGTTTTGAAGAGTTCTGTAATATAGTCATCTGTTAAGCTCTCTATATATGGATGCTTCTTTTTTAATTGTTCACAAAGCTCTTTCATCATCCATTGTGTTCTTTTTGTATGATTACTTGACTCAATATTTCTTACTTCCAATAATCCAATCAAAGCATGGATAGTTATATCTCTAGTTATAACCAATTCTCTCGTTCTATTTGAAACGGTTTCTTCTAGAACCTGGTTTTGCTGCTCAATACTTTTTCGTGCGCTTCTTAAATTTAAATGAACTTCTATCCTTTTCCTCAAAGATTCTATATTTAAGGGTTTTCGAATATAGTCCACTGCCCCAAGATCTAAACCTCTAATTTCGTTTTCCGTTTCATCATAATTGGTCAAAATAATTGTAACCATTTTGCTGTAAATGGGGTCATGGTTTATGGCTTCTAAAACTTCAAAGCCATTCATCCTCGGCATATTTAAATCTAAAATAATAATATCTAAATCAAGATTGGCGTTAATAAGCTCCATAGCTTCCACTCCATCACAAGCACAAATCAATTCGCAGTCACTCAGTATATTACTAATAATCATCCTATCTGTCTTCGAATCATCAACAATCAGAATTTTTGCATTCATAAATTACCTCCTATTATTTTTCCCCCATTAATATCTTATCTCCTTGATCTTGTATCTCTTGCAGAAAATCATCTATAGACATTTTATTTTCCATTACGAGATGTAGGCCTGGGGCATAGTACTCATCCTTTATTAATTGCCATTGTGGAACAGGAACATCAATACTTGGCTCGCTAAATCCCGTTAAAAACATCGAAAATTCAGGATACTTCTCAAATACAATGCTATCAGTAATATCCTTTCTAACCGGTAAACGAAATGGATAATATGCGTCGTGTTCAGGGCTATACTCACCATCCATAATCATTTCTTGTGCCTTTATTGAAATGAGATACTGAATAAATTGAATGGCAGCTGTTTTCTTTTCTTCATTTAAATGTGGCTGTAAGGCTAGCATCATAGGTCCTACCTCTGCGTACAATCCTATATTTTCTAATGGAATAACGCCTGTTTCAAAAGGTCTACCATTTTTCCAGATATCCGTAATACCCCACAAGCCTTGGATCTCAAAGGCAATTTGTTGCTCCCTAAAATAATCCATGACCTCAACTCCTGAATCTATCAACCAAGTATCTTGAGCATATGCGCCCAAATCATTCTTGTAGAATTCTATCGCAGCTTTTGCATTACTAGAATTAATAGTAACCTTCATTCCCTGAGAATTAACCAGTGTACCACCAAATCCATAAATAAATTGATTTACCATCCAAGAAATATCATTGTGTTCAGCGCCAACCAAGCCTATGCCATGTGCATCTGTATTTTCTTCTACTTGTTTACAAGCAGCTACAAGCTTGTCTAGACTATTGATATTTGAAGGCTCTACTCCTGCTTTTCTGAGAAGATTTTTATTATAAATTAAGCCCATAGAGTGTCCTAACCAAGGGATTCCATATACCTTTTGTTCAACAACACCTAGTTCCCAAAGTTTTTCATAAAATAGACTTTCTTCATTTGCAAAACTACTGGTTAAATCTTGCAGCTTATTATTATATCCAAGATATTGGACATATCGATATGGCAATACATATAGATCCACAGCGTCATTGCTTTCTAAGAGGCTTTCTATGCTTTCAAGATCTTCATCCCCGTCAATTACTGAAATTTCATAATTTGTTTGATTGATGGCATTATATGAATCTACAATTTTTCTAATTGCTACACCACGTCCAGAGTAGGTTTTCCAGGTGATTCGTAAGGTTAAGCTCTCCTTTTTTTCTTGCAAGCTAGACTGCTCTTCGCTTTTTAGGGAAGTTTTGGTATTATTTTGAATTCCACAGCTTGATAACAAGGTTATGAGAACAATAAAGAGTATATACTTCCATATTGGTGTTTTATAACTCATAATGACTCTCTCCTTTTACAAATAACAATTTCTTATTCGTCTTTGGTAATGCTTTCTAATTATTATACACTACCCACTATATTTAGACAATTTCTATCGAAAAATAACAGATAATTTACTTTTTGGCTATGACCAGTCACCCAGTTGAAAACACACAAAACCTCAACCTATGACCTCCTTGTGATAGTGGGCAATCTTTTCTGAACTGAAATACATTCCAATAATATATACAATTAAAAAAAACGGGAAAATTTTGATATCTGATATCGAAGTTGCTAACCCCAACAATGGCGGCAATAATGTACTACCAATATAGGCAAATGCCATTTGCAAACCCATAATTTTTTGTGACAGTGCAGACCCAAATCGATTAGGTGTCTCGTGAAGCATACAAGGAAAAATAGGTGCACAACCCAGTCCAATTAGAATCAAACCAATCAATGATAAATCTACAGCAAAAGGCAGTAGAAGGAGCAATACACCGCTAAGTGCTATGACTTGTCCGCCTTGAATTAATCGTCTACAGCTAACTCTTAAGGTTAGAAATCCCGTAATAAGCCTTCCAACAGTTATTCCCGCATAATACATTGAAATCCAACGTGCAGCGGTTACTGGTGCCATGCCTTTAGCTAGAACCAAATAACTGCTTCCCCACAGGCCCACGGTCAGTTCCGTACCACAATAGAATAAAAATGCTATCAAGGATAACTTCACTCCCTTTATTGAAAGTACCGAAACTTTTGTATTTTGTTCAGGCGTATCTATGTATGCTGTTTTGTCTATATTCTCTCGATTTGGAATCTTGTTCCACAGTGGTAGTGTAAAAAACAATATTACAATTAGACTTAATTGGATTATAGCTATTGTAAAATATCCACCACTCCAGTTGTTCGACTTAAGTATGTTTTGGGCCATTATGATAGGTCCTAACGTTGCTCCAATTCCCCAAAAGCAATGCAACCAGCTCATATGATGGGGTTTATAATGCATCGCTACGTAATTATTGATTCCAGCATCCACAGATCCTGCTCCAAGCCCCAAAGGAATTGCACAGACAATTAACCATAGAAACGAGGGCGCAAAAGAAAAACCCAATAAAGCAAGAGCTGTTGCCGATACACTAAAAAAGGTAACCTTGCCAGTGCCAAAACGTTTGATCATTCTTTCACTCATTAAACTTGATAAAATGGTACCTCCACTAATTGTCATGGAAATGATACCCGCCCAACCCAAAGGTACATTTAAATCTAATCTCATCACTGACCACGCTGATCCCAACAACGAGTCTGGTAATCCAAGACTGATAAATACCAAGTAAATAATCAACAGAAAAAATGTTGCCATATGTTCAATCTCCTATCTTTTTATATGTTATAACTTAGCTTTAAAAGAACCTGATAGATTATTCATTGATATCGTCATTAGGCCTTTTAAATAGAATTTGTGAATACTCTCCTTAAAAATAATATGTGGCATATGTTCTTTAGCAATTACTTCCTCAACCTGCCTTTGTATTTCATCTAGCATATTCTCAGTTATAAGTGTCCCTGTGAGAATGATTGTTTCGGGATTTATTATGGCTATCATAGAAGAAATCGATTTAACGATTAAAGGGAGCGTGGTGCTGCTTTCACTAAGCATTTCTTCCATCTGTTGACGTGTCCTATCGTAGGGGAGAAAAGCAATTTCACCAGCGAAATTGGTATATCCGCGGAGAATATGACCATTCACTATGATACCTGATCCAGGAAAGTTGTCTTTTATAAAAGTCATTACAGCAATTGATGCCTCTTCTTCATAATCCTGTTCTTGGTAAATACCAATAGCTGTAGCATTCATATCATTTTCTAATAAGGTCTTGATACCAAAACGTTTTTCTAAATGATTAGCCATAGGACAATCACTCAGCGACTGTACATCACAGGTATGAATGAATCGTTGCTTCAAAATAACACCAGGTATTCCTATACCAATCGCTTTTATTACAGGATGCTTTTGTAACACCTGCGCTATGACATCATCAATTGATTGATAGTCCATATGCTCTTTGTAAAATGCTTCTTCTTCTAAAATTTCACCTATAAGATTGAAAACGGCATATCGAAGGGCTGTCTTTTTGCTGTCATTATCGATATATAGGCTTAAAATATTAAAAAAATTACTATTGTACTCATACCGTTGAGATGGTCGTCCACCACTCTTATTTTCCTTATCCAGTTCTAAGACTTCTCCAGCTACAACCATCTCATTTAACAAATTATTGCAAGTGGCATGACTCAGCCCTGTCACAGCAGCAATACCTGCTTTTGTATTACCGGGCATTGTCTTGATCACTACTCGTATAAGTTCCATATTCATTTTTTTGACATTTGAAGTATTGTATGTGATTTGCATGGGATCATCTCCTTTATATATTATACCACTTATTATAAGTGTTATAATAACAGCTGTCAAGTATGGGTCCGATGAATTTAGTAAATGTTTACGCTATATATAAACCATAGATTAGTAATAGATTCTATGATAGAATATATAAATACCATCTTTACCTACCTAGAAATAGCAAGAAGCAAATATCCATGCCTCAAAGAATAGGTCTTCTTTAATCGTTAAACTAAAATAAATTCATATAGGAGGATTAAATTATGGAATTAAATTGTATTCGTTTATTAGTGAATGATTTTGATGGCTGTTTTAAGTTTTATAAAGAAAATTTAAAACTCACATCAACTTGGGGTGAAATAGGTGGTGACTATGCGAGTTTTGACATTGGTTTATCATCTGGTTTATCCCTGTTTAAATCAGATTTAATGGCATCTGCTATTGGTGATACCGATAAAGAGTATCCCGTTGGTTATAGAGATAAAATTGCCATCATTATTAAAGTTGATGATGTTGATAGAATTTATAATGAGTTAAAATCTAATGGAGTTCATTTTGTTAACGAGCCAAGTGATATGACCGGCTGGGGAATGAGGGCCGTACATCTAAGAGACCCTGAGAACAATTTGTTAGAACTTTTTTCAGAACTAGATAAATCTAAATGGGACCATGAGTTAGTTGAAGACGATACAAAATATAATAACTAATATATAAAACGAATTTTAAAAAATAAATATCAGTTCATAAATCAAGCCCCTGCAATTATTTTGCAAGGGCTTTGTTATCCTATTTGCTGAAAATATCCGATAGATTTAGACTTAAACCTTCAAAGATGTTTGAAATAAACACCTCTTCCTGAGTGAGTGTGTTCATTTGTTCAATTTCAAAATGTTCAAAACCCCAGTGGTGTAGCTTTTTGTTTTTCGGGTCTATTACTACATATTCCTTCACTCCAGAGGTCAAATATAAATTCAATTTCCTGACCAAATCATTGTTTCTGGTAGAAGATGAAAGGATTTCAACAATGAAAGCAGGCACTCCATAATAGCGTTCCTCACGTACATTTTCCTCATCACACATAACAAACAAATCAGGTTGGATGACATCCTTTGTTTTAGACTTCTCAAAGAAGATATCATATGGTGCAACATAAGGTTTGCATTTTTTATCCTTGAAATATGTGTATAGCACACCAAATATGTTCATCAATATGTGTTGGTGTGTATGGTTAGGAGAGGACAACGCATAAACAATACCATCCAAATATTCAAACCGTGCATCTGAATGCTCATATAAATCCATATATTCCTCAAAGGTCATTTCCTTATTATGGTAAGTATAATCGGGTGCACCCTCTCTAATGACATCTTCATAACGATAATAACGCATCAACTTGGCTACAGGCTTTCCGTTCCTGGTTACAATAATATCCTCCTCCTGTACCAAATCCAAATACTTCCCGAAATTTGTTTTTAGTTCTGTTGAATTTATATCCATAAAAATACCTCCGAATCAACTAATTGATAACATTATAGCACGCAAATGATTAATATGCGAAACTATATTAATCATTTTATACCGTTTATTAATTATTTAATTTGAATAGTCGATCATTTAAAGGAGTATTGATAACTAATGCTTTCTCGGCTGTCCTGGATTCGATTCTCTACAGACTTTGATTTAAGTCAGACCGTTGAAATCATTTTGCTGACTATGGAAGTGATAGCCTATAAAAAAAATCTTCAGCTAGACTATATTGTCGAACCAGGCTTGAGAATCAATGGTAATAAAGAACAAATCGCTCAGGGCCTTGATTTATCAATTGCAAAAGAAATCGTGGAACAACATGGTGGAAATATATCAGTGGCAGGTAGTATTGGTCAAAGTACGACGTTTAAGGTCAAGCTTACCTGTATTTCTTAGCTAATCACGGCAAATTAAATTTTAGTAACACGCATTTGCTTCAAGCTCCAAAACTTCCTAAGCGATAAATTCTCAGCAATAATTCAATTCTTTAATGCAATTTTGTTTCGTATTATTTCCAATTATGCTAAAATAATAATATGAACTTCGGTATTTAAGTTATAAAACTTTTGTGGGGTAAAAAAAACATGGTAACTATAGGCATTGATCTAGGCACAACAAATAGCCTTGTATCTTATTGGAGTGAAAAGGGTCCAGTAATTATTCCAAATGTACTAGGCTCAAATCTGACACCTTCAGTGGTCAGCATCAATGACCAGAACGAAATACTGGTAGGTGAAGTTGCACAGCAACGGCTCATTACGCATCCTAATTTGACTGCTTCAACTTTCAAAAGATATATGGGAACAAAAAAGAGATACCAATTAGGTAAATATACCTTTTCACCTGAAGAACTCACCTCATTTTTGTTAAGCGTCCTAAAAGCAGATGCAGAAGCTTATTTAAGTCAAGAGGTACATAACGCTGTCATTAGTATTCCTGCTTATTTTAATGATTCGCAAAGAAGGGCTACCAAGCAAGCCGCTGAACTCGCTGGGTTAAAGGTTGAACGATTAATCAGTGAGCCCACAGCTGCTGCAATTTGTTATGGTCTTCACCAGCAAGCCTCGGAGACTAAATTTATGATATTTGACTTAGGTGGTGGAACTTTTGATGTTTCAATTTTAGAATTGTTTGAAGGAGTTATGGAAGTAAGGTCCATTTCAGGTGATAGTTTTCTTGGAGGAGAGGATTTTACCAATTTACTTATTTCAGATTTTGCGGAAGTCAATCAAATTAATCTGCAGACCCTTGATTCGAAAACAAAGGCTGCTCTTTACAAACAAGCTGAACTTTGCAAACGTCAACTTAGCGAAAAGATCTGCGCGATAATAAATCTAACAATAAAAGAAAAACACTTTGAATATGTTATAAACCGCTCTGACTTTGATAAGCTTGCAACTAATCTTATGTTACGAATGCGTCAACCTATGAATCGTGCTCTTAATGATTCGAGTCTTGTACCAGAAGAATTAAATGCTGTTATCCTAATTGGCGGCGCTACTCGTATGCCAATTATTAAATCTATCATAACCAAAATGTTTCATAGATTGCCTTATTCTAATATCAACCCTGATGAGGCTGTAGCTTTAGGTGCAGCCATTCAGATAGCACTAAAAGAAAGAAATGAAGCTTTAAATGAGATTATTCTAACAGATGTTTGCCCATTTACACTCGGTACTTCGGTTGCAAAACAGGTAGGTAACGGAAAAATGATAGGAGGTTGTTTTTTCCCGATCATTGAAAGAAATACAATCATACCTGTTAGTCGTGTTGAGCGACTTACTACTTGTCATGATTATCAAGATATTATCGTAATTGATATATTTCAGGGTGAGAACCATAACGTTGATGAAAATGTTAAACTTGGGAAATTACAAATCTCTGTGCCTGCAGCACCAGCTGGAATGGAATCTGTAGATGTGCGTTACACTTACGATATTAACGGCATTTTAGAAGTTGAATTGACGACAATCAGTACAGGAGAAGTGAAAAGGATAGTTATTGAAAACAGCCCCGGAAACATGTCAAAAAAAGAAATAGATGCAATACTACGAAACTTAAAAGGCTTAAAGATTAACCCTAGAGATAAAACAGAAAATCGATTACTCATTGCAAAGGGTGAAAGATTATTCGAAGAAACTTTAGGAGATAGACGCCGTTATATTGGAGAACTATTAGCAAAGTTTGAGTATACTCTTTCTCTCCAGGATGAAAGAACTATTCAAAAAACTGCAAAGGAACTGAGAGAAGTTTTCGGACAAATTGAAGGGAGCGGTGATTACTAATGGATTGTTGGGATATTCTAGAAATCAAGCCTACTGTTGATCTCTCCTTGATAAAGAAAGCTTATGCCATAAAATTAAAATATCATCATCCCGAAGAAGATCCAAAAGGCTTCCAAGCCGTCAGGGAAGCTTATGTACTTGCTCAAAAGCTTGCAAAAACGTTATCTCTTGAAAACGAAGAAAATACTGCTTCAATTAATGTCCTTGATAAAAATTTATCGCATTTTCCTGACAATTCCCAGCTCCTTAATCAACGCCTTGAAGCTTTCAATCAAAAACTGCAGTCAATATATGATAACTTTTTCATTCGCATTGATGTGAAAAGTTGGGAAAAACTCTTAAATGATGATTTGATGTGGGACATCCATACCCGTACACTAATGAATCAACAAATAATTAATTTTTTAATGGATCATTATCACATTCCAAAATCTGTTTGGTATTTATTAAATTCTACCTTTAATTGGCATAATAATAAAGAACACCTCTATTCCACTTTTCCACAGCATTTTATAAATTATATTTTCTGGCAGCTCAAGCATGTTGAAAAGCTTAGATATTGTTATTTTCAAAATGATCAACAAATAGATTTTGATAAATATTTAGAACATAGAGAAAATGCCTATATTTCCTTACAAGAAAAAGATTTTAAAAACGCAATTTATTACATTGAATGTGCTACTAGAATATACCCAACTGATCCAGATTTACTCTGTATCAAAGCTGAGTACTATTTTCTTAAAAAGAAGAAATTCAAGTCAACTTCCATGTTCAAAACCGCAACAAATATCTATCCTGATGATATTTATATTTATTCCTATCAAGTGCATATGTTACTCAAACATGATAAAACATCTAAAGTTATTAGGATTTTCAGAACTGCCTTTCCCTTAATTATGAAAACCCCTCTTAACCCTAAGGCAAATGATGCACTTCAACAAATCGCAAGCGAATTGAATATTGCTTTAAAAAATGATTCGAATAATTTAAGGTTAAGAAATACCTTAAAGAAAATATACGAGATAGTGGGTGATACTCAAGGCAAAGATGAACTTAAGGTGTCATTTTTTATTTTTATATCCATTTGTTTTCGTTTACTTATGCCAATTTTATTTATTGCACTCACTGCTTTAATCCCGGCAATAATTTTTCTAGTTATACTATAATTAAGCTATAAGCATTCCACCATAATGGTCAATATTTTGATTATTTTTTTAATCAATTTATTGACCACTTTTATTTTCTATGCTATGCTATAGCTATCATTTAAAAGGAGGCTATTAGGATGATTGTGCATTCAACTGATTTAAAAACCAATCTTGGCAAGTATTTAAATCTTGTCGCGACAGAGGATATTGTTATTCTAAAGAGTGGTAAACCCGTTGCCAAAATGATTCCTTGCGATGACTGGAGCAGAGCCTATGTCCTGAGAGAAGGTACTCCTGATTACAATTACGATGGGCAATATATGAGCTATGATGCTTTTATGAAAATGAACGAAAAAAGCGAAGCCCGTTACGAATACATTGATGGCCAAGTCTATTATTTAGCTTCTCCTAATTTCACACATCAACGTATTCTTGGTAATCTATACATTGTTATGTACACATTTTTCAAAGGAAAACCCTGTCAACCTTTCTTATCACCTTTTGATGTCACGCTAAAAAGAAGTGTTAGTTTATTTAATGTTGTTCAACCAGATCTTCTTGTTGTATGCGATCAAGACAATCGCAATGAAAAAGATTATTATTTAGGCACCCCTGCCTTAGTGGTTGAGATTATTTCTCCCGAGACAAGCAAAAAAGATCTAATCAAAAAATTAGACCTTTATATGTCAACTGGCGTTGAAGAGTATTGGGTAATTAATCCTGAAGAAAAGCTCGTCATTATTTATACCTTTTTATATAAAGAAATTACAAGTTTAAGGACTTTCAATCCAGGTATGATGGCATCTTCTGTAAAATTTCCAGACTTAAACTTCGAAATTAATCAACTTTTTGATTAACTTACAACCCATACAAATCTATACAAAGGGGTTCAACCCCATGAACATACTGAATCATTCATAGAGTTGAACCCTTGAATTCTAAACAAGAGATTCATCTTCTGAAGGATTGAGTTCCACCGAACTCAATTCTTTTTAAAACCTTATTCTAACTGACAACTCCCGGTGACAGCGCGGACATTCCACCTTGTGTGTACCAATTATTCGCTTTAATCGAAGGCCAGTCTTACAGTTTGGGCATCTGCGAAAACGATAAGTTTTCATTTCCACTATGCGTCTTTTATTCAATTGCAAAAGTCCTTTCATCCGGTTTAAATATTTTATAAAATGGTCGTTTTCCATTCGCCTTTTGGTTGTGTTTTTTGACATCAACCTAAATAATATATAGACGATAATCAGTACCATAACAAAGTTCATCAGTTCAGACCGTATAAATATATTAATTAAAACAAGTGCACCATAAACTATGAAAAGTACATATGATAGCTTATCAAAACCGTATCGATTATACATCCATCTTGAAATCTTATCTCTTAAGTTCATCTTTACCTTTCCTTTTCATTCAATAGTAACCTACTTTTCAGTACTTTTACTCTATATTCCTTTTCAATAAGTTCATCATACGAATGGGAGCTTAAATGTGTAAATATCCTCGCAATTTTCCCCATATCGTTTTTTGAAAATATCGATAAGCTTGATCATAAATAATGAGTACTAACTGTCCACCGAGCAATAAAACTGCTAAAAATCCTTTACTCATTTTTCCTGGAATAATGAACTCAGGAAAAAACAGAATAATGGGTATATATATGCAATTAAATATGATCAACTTAAGGACCCAAAATATCCTGTTCCTTTTTTTACACCATGTAATCATAGCTAACTTTTCCCAAGTAAATTCAACCACCACCAAATACAAACCCATACCTGAAAATGTAATGCAATAAAACTTATTAGGTGCAAGTATAAAGCTGAGCAACGCACTCCCAATCAAAAAACCAACACCAAGCCGAAGACCACACTCGCGTATGGCAATTCCTACGCAAAAGGAAGCCCCAGCTAAGAGGAACAATGTATTGAATTCCAATATGCCACTCAATACAACCAGCAAAACAGCCCATGCAAGTAAAAGACCTAAAAACGCCATTTTTTTCGCGCCTAGCAACATGAACACAAATCTCCTCCCATACATTCACATAAAGAATCAGCACACCACAAATCACAACATAAGTTACCTGATCCGACACCAGCTCTCCCATTGTTATAGCCTGTATTTTGATATCTCTGACTTCGAAATTGCATTTGATTTAACAAGTTAGTATATTCTCTATTTCCGGGTTCCATAGCAACTGCCTGCTGCGCATGATTATACGCCAAAATATTGTTACCAATCCCATTATTTGCAAGAGCACTACAATAATACCATCTAGCTGTTCTATTAGAAATGCCTAAAAGGACGTTGAGTGCTTCCTGATAACGTCTAGCATTTAAAAAGCTGTATACTGTATTCATTTCTGAGGATTCCTCCCCGGTGCTTCCTGAATAGGAGCCCTGCGTATAACCGCCTTCTGTTTCCTTTATAATCTGCTCATAAGCAGCTTGAACTTCTTTAAATTTTTCTTCTGCTAATTCAGAAAGAGGGTTGTTTACATAGGAATCGGGATGATACTTCTTACTTAATTCTCGATATGCTTTTTTAATTTCATCATTCGTAGCACTTCGCGTCACGCCAAGCACCTTATATGGATCTGCTATCATTCTTTTGTCCCTACCTTTAAGTTGTTTTGTTTTTGTATTAAATCGTACTTTTCCCAAACCCCTACATATAAAATGTTTCGAAGAATTTCTATGTCTATAACGCACGGTAGTTTCTCAAATTCACTTGTACATTCTGCCATCATCATAGTAAGCATTTCCTTACAATCTCTTTCATAAGATGCCCTTTCAAATATTTGAATTAGAGGGTTATAGTTCCCCTTCTTTATATCCATTTGAAGATCTTCATAAGCATCAATAATATAAATAAATTTCCCTAGAAAAAATCCAACTTTTCTTAAAGTCTCTGCCCACATATCCTCACGATATACGAGTAACTCGCCCATAAGCTCGCCAAAACATCCTGCTACATGATCAATATTCGTTTCCCCGTTTTTTTCATATACCTGAAGCTGCCTTAGGCATTTCCCAATAACTTGCTGCTGTCTAGGATATTTCCTGCAAATTTTCTTATAATCTTTTTTTAAAAATTTTGCACCTGCTAATCCTTTTACACTTCTATCATCCTGCCAATCATCCAAAAAATGATGATAAGTCATGGCAATATTCATATCCGCTGCATATTCGGTAATTTCATTACACAACTGATCTTGCTTCTTTATGGGATGCACTGCACACCTACGTTGCTTTTTTACTATATTACTTTCATATAAGGACGTTAACAATACAACAAAGAATGTCATGTCATAGGTCAGTGTCATTTGTCCGATCCGACCGTGTTTATCCTGCAAGGTTCTACATAATCCACAGTAATAAGCTTTATATTTATAGTAATCCTTCATTTTAAGTTCTGGTTTATAAACATTAACATATCCAAACATATTGGCCTCTTTCTTATGTCATTTTATGCTACTAAATATAGCATATACCCCTTGTAACTACAAGGATGAAGTATAATGAAGAAATATTCCCTGGATATTATCGCCTGCATGACACTTACCATGGCACCTCGCAATTATTCTTTTACATCATAAAACCAAAAAATCCGTTCATGTCCTTTGGTCACATGTTTAATCTTTGAAAGCTTACCAAATGGCACTACCCATAAATATCCATTACGATCTAAATAGGGCTCTCCACTTTCTGCTTTTTTCACCTTTGTTGTTTCCCCCCAAACATTTGAATAATAATAAGTATCATAACTGGTAATATCAAGTTCAATATTATATAAATCTCTTAAAATAAAATCTCCATATGTTCGAATATAAACTAAATTATCCTGAACCCCAACAAATTCAACATTGACCTCATCTAATTCTTTGTTATAATCCGTTACCTGGGATCCTTCAACCTTAAACAAAGCAGCATTTGTGTAATATCCTTTATTACTTTGCATATCATGGTTTGACCTTTGATAAATCCAAGTGGCATTTTCTACGACATAGGTTTCTACATAAGGTTCAATATTTTCATACCTTGATGTAACAAGACCGTCTTGTAGGATAAACATTTCGTAAGCTCTAGGCGTATAGGGTGCCGCCACTTCAAGCCCATAATAAATTTCAAAAAACATAAAGGTTATATGCTCATTAATGACCAATTGTCTAAGCTTATATATATATTCATTCCCGTAGATCTTCCTTTCCTCTAGCTCTTTTTTTATATTGGTAAGATCATATATTTGATAATCTTTCCAATGGATTTCGTTACCTCTTTCAGTTAGTTGATCCTGAGGTATCTCTCTAATACCTTCATAGCGATTGGTGTTTTGTTTTTCATAAATAACCTCAAGCATTTCTTGTTGCGCATCGGTTAAAGGTATTAAAGGGCCATCTAAACTTCTCTTGGTATAATAAGTATTCCCACCCGAATTTAAATAAAAATATTCTTTGTCGTCGTAAACGATTTGATCGAATAGCTTTGGCATATATGAAATAATCTCAAGCCCTTTCTTTTGGTCAAAAAACAGGGTGAGTTTAAACTGATTATGTACATAGTCCCAACTCATAGGAAAGTATGTAATATCTCTGAAATTGAGCATTGGATAAGGCTGCTTCGATTGATCAATTTTTACATCATTCACATAAATATCATAGGTTGGTAAACTGGCTTTATAGGTGCTCGTTAAGCTGTTATTGCTGCCAGTGGTTTGTTTAACTTCTTCTTCTGCATGAACGCTATTAATCCTAAGTTCCTTTCCCCACTTCAAGTCTACGCCTAAAGCTCTCGCATAATCGCTTGTTAACGGGAAATAAGTAACGTCTTTGTAAACAATCAATGGGTATTTTGCATTGGTATTGTCAATGATTACATTGTTGAGCTTCACATCAAAGGACGGAATCTTCACGTTAACCTTTTGGTTGGCGCCATTGCTGACGTTCACACCCTGAAACGATAATACAAACACAAGAATTGTTACCAATAAATATTTCATTCTCTTTTTCATTCTACTCTCCTCCATTTTAGGGTGCCTGACACCACACAATTCACGTACAATTCATTTCGCTTTCTCAATTCAAATTAGATTATCATTATTTCTAAGAATTTCTTAATTTCTCCAGCGAATTTGATGTGATTAAAAGCACGTCATGCTGATTTAATCATATTGCAAGCTTGAACTTTAATCAAGTGAATTTTAATTAGGCGGATAATTATATAATCAATATGTTTGGGCACATAAGGCCGCAATATGATTGTAGTTCTTTCCAAATAGCTGCTAATGTGACTTTGTCACAGAATATCTCTTCTACTTTTGTTACACTACCTATAAACCAAAACTGATAGAGAGGAATTCACATATGTCAAAAGCATTCATTATTGGTAACGGTCTTGGCGCAAACCTGCGTAATCATAAATATCTCTTTCTAATATCACTGCTTTACTTTATACTAGGTTTTATCAACATTCATTTTGCTTTATTAGGTTTTTTTTGTATGATCATACCTTTCATTTTATTATTTAAAACCAAGAAGAAAACTTGGTGCCAAGGTTACTGCCCTAGGGCAAGCTTGTATACGGCTTGTGGTCGTGTCAATGTTACAAAACCTCCGCATTCGCTACGGTTTCGTAACCGAATGCAAGCTTCAAAGTATTCATCACGTAAAACCCCTCAATCCTTTATTCATGGTAACGTGAAGTGGCTAATTTTATCCTATTTTGGAATCAATTTATTTTTTCTTACAATGACTACCTTAAGAGTTGGTAATGGGATAATGCCACCAATGGCATATATAAGATTTTTGTTGTTTTTTCAGATTCCAGTTGAGATGCCTCAACTTATTGAATTGAATCATTTAGCACCCTGGATTACACATTTAGCATATCGATTTTATTCCATGATGATGACTACCACGGTGATTGGACTGATTCTGGCATTTATTTACAAACCTAGAACTTGGTGCACCATTTGTCCCATTGCTACCGTTTCAGATGTTATAATAAAAAAGCAACTATAAAGGAGATTACGATGAATAAAAAAAACATACTTATTCTATTAATGGTAATTGCTATAACCTCATTTACTGGATGTACTTCAAAAGATGATTCGACTATTTCTGAGTACAAAAAAATCACAGCAGCAGAAGCAAAAGAAATGATGGATCAAAACGAAAATATTCTGATCTTAGATGTAAGAACTGAGGAAGAATTCAATTCAGGACATATTGAAGGAGCTATACTCCTTCCTGATTATGAAATAGCTGATCAGGCTGAAGTTGTTCTAAACGACAAAGCTGCCACTATCTTAGTATATTGTCGTAGTGGCCAAAGAAGTGCTGGCGCTGTTAAGACTCTAAATAAACTTGGATATACGAATATAATTGATTTCGGCGGCATCAATGATTGGACTTATGAGATCGTTTCCGAGTAACTATATATTTAAACCTCATCATAAAGTAATACTTTCGGGTATTGCTTTATTTTTATTTTTATTTTGATATAATAAAATAAGAATAGGAGGTTTTCGTATGCTAGAAAATAAAGAATTAACATTCATCAAATCCCATTTCAACTTTTGGGAGAATCTAAATACGACTGAGCAAAATATAATTGTGAACAATACGATGAAAATAAAATACAGAAAAGGTCATAACCTTCACAGTGCTGTGAGCGAATGCCTTGGCGTACTTCTTCTTTTAAGTGGTGGATTACGTGTCTACATATTATCAGAAGACGGTCGAGAAGTGACTTTATACCGCTTAGATTCTGGCGATACTTGTGTACTTTCGGCCTCCTGTATTCTCAATAACATTACTTTCGATGTACACATCGATGCAGAAACAGATACTGAGGTTTACCTTTTAAACATTGGTGCTTTTAGCAAACTAGCTCAAAATAATGTTTATGTGGAGAATTTCGCACTTAAAAATACTGTAGAGAGATTTTCGGATGTGATGTGGGCATTAGAACAAATTCTATTTATGAGCTTTGATAAAAGACTCGCCATTTTCCTTTTAGATGAAATGTCCAAATCCAACGGGAATGAAATTAACCTTACACAAGAACAAATTGCAAAATATATAGGAAGTGCTCGAGAGGTTGTTTCTCGTATGCTTAAAGTCTTTCAAGCCCAGGGAATTCTTGAACAATCAAGAGGCTTCATACACGTTATTGATAAAGAAAAATTGAAAAAGCTTCTATAACACCAGAAAATCGGCAACGCCGAGTTAAAATCCTCGATATACTTCTGCCGCTTTCCAATTGCATATACAGAACTTTCCTAGTAAATCAAAAAGACCTTGCACGATACATAAATTGTAACTTGCAAGGTCTCTGGTATGTGTAGATTTTCATTTATTGAATCATAGATAAAATCTGTTGTTTTTGTTTAGCACCTACTACGCTTTGTACGACTTTCCCACCCTTAACCACTACGAGTGTTGGTATACTCATTACCTTAAAGGCTTGCGCAAGTTCTTGTTCTTCATCAACGTTAATTTTACCTACTTTGAATTTGTCTTTTGTTTCTCCTGCAATTTCATCAATAATTGGTCCAACCATTCTACAGGGACCACACCAAGTTGCCCAAAAATCTAATAATACTGGTTTATCTGATTTCATTACTTCCGATTCAAAATTTTCCTTAGTGATTTTTAATGTGCTCATAATTCATATCTCCTTTTATATATTGGTTAATAGGTATTCACTCACTGTTACTATACTTACATTATATCAATATATAAATTATTATCTGTGATTACGTCACATATAAAACCCACCAAATTCAATTTCTAAACTCGGAGGGTTATTCATTACAATCTAAATAAAGTGCTATTTTCTTCTAGTTATAGCTGTGTATATTTCATACTTGTCCCCTTGGCTTTGTCCACTGGGTATTTTTCTCTATTCTTTTCAATCTTTTTAAGGGTCGCTTCCCTTAAGTCAATTCCTACACAATCAGCCATTAACAAGCAATATAAAAACACATCGGCTAATTCATCTCCTACATTATCAAGGTCATAGTCATTATTCCATTGAAAATTCTCTAAGAGCTCGGCTGCTTCTAGATTTATGCTGATTGCCAACTTTTCAGGCGTATGAAATTGTTTCCAATTTCTTTCATCTCTGAATTTAAGTATGCTTTGTAGTATTTCGTCCATACTATTCTCCTTTATACATTTTTACATATCCTTTAATTTTAAAATGTTATGGTGAATCACTTCATGTCTACCAAGTGACTTTTAGATCTGGGAAAAGATAGGACTCAATGCCTTCCTCTTTTTTCATACTCCTATGAAAAATAATCTCGTAATCCTTAAAACCATATACCATTGCAGATGCTTTCATCGGATTGACGACCCAATATTCTTTTACTCCTGCTAGCATATAAACCTGTAACTTGCCAACCATATCCTTTGTAACGGAACTTTGTGATAAAACCTCTACTACAAGACTCGGAATACCCATATAGCTGTCTTTTTCGTCGGTGCCTGTCTCCATATCACATATAATCCCCAAATCTGGTTGTACGACATTTTTCTTCTTATCGACTACGAGTGTAATATCAAAAGGGGATACGAAAGGCTGACATTTCTTTCCAACAAAATGGTTAAATAATTGGCCGTACAACTGTCCCGTTATCATCTGATGTGTAACTTTGGGCGACGCCAACAGATATACATGCCCATCGATAAGCTCATAACGCTGCTCACTAGCCGCCGTCAATTTCAAAAATTCTTCATAACTGACCTTTCTGTCTTTAGGCTCATAATGGACTGCTTGTTCCTTAATTAAATCATCTGGGTCAAGGGGTTCTTCAAATTTGGTCACCTTTGCAATGATTCTACCATTTTTTTTAATCATGATATCTTCGTAATCTAAGAGCTTAAGCATCTTACCAAAACTATTTTTTATTTCAGTTGCGTTTAAAATCATATCCTCCACTCCTTTTTAAATAGCTATTATTTATATCGACTATTTTAGTTTACGCCTATTAGCTATTATTGTCAATAAATATGAATTCCTTTTCCTAAATTAATCAATAAAAAAAAGGACTAAATTAGTCCTATTTATCTTGCTACCAAACACTAACATACTTTTTCTTAAGTCTAATCAGATAGTTTCTATTCTTCAGTCTCTTCTTCATCTTCACAATCGCTACAGCCGTCACAGCCACATGAACAAGGGTCCAAAAGGTCTTTTGCTGTGATTAGTATACAAAATTCACGATTTAAAGTATCATCTTCCTCAAATTCTTCTAATACTTCTTTAGCTTCTTCCATTATTTCTGCTAAAAGTTCTGTTTCTGTAGTTTCCATTAACTTTTTATATTGTTCACTTACCATCATTTCAAATTCTTCGTATACGGACTCAAATGAATCTAATACCTCAATTTCTATGTCCAACTCATCCTCAGATGAGCTCAATAATAAAGATATCTCATTTGTTACAAATTCAGACATAGATACTTTTTCTACTATATCATCACACACTGCTAAAAAATCACATAACAGTTCGTTGAATTCCCTTACAAACTCTAATCTTGTTTCATTACCATCTTTTCCAAAACCTGTAAACCCTTCTAAGCTATTATCATTCTTTAAATTATCTGTCATTTTTTCCTCCACACATTTCTTTGTTTTAAATCATAGTAACATATTTTGACAAGCTTTGATACCTTGTTTATATTAAATTATTAAATCTGTATACATTCCTAACTTATTTGCATTGATTCTAGAGGACTCTCGCTGCATTGCAATTGAATATTGTTCAAGCACTTTATTTTTCTTGTAACTAGAAACCTCAGCTGCAATATCTGCGTCTTTTATTTGACTCATTGCACGTGTTTCGTTAATGATTTTGTTTTTTGTATTGTTTAAGGCATGTTCAAAAGTATTGCTCACTGAACCAATTTTCGATCTCGATTCTGTAACCTTGCCAATGGCATTATCAATATCAGCAATATCAAAGCTCTTGGTAACATCAAATTCTTTGATTCCCAAAGTCTCTAAACTACTGTTTTCAATAGATATCCTTGAACCAGATCCACTAGTATTCATAGCTACGTTTTTATTTGTAAATGAACCATCTAAAACCTTCATTGTATTAAATTCTGTATTGTTGACTGTGCTTGAAATTCCTTTTTTTAGACCTTCAATCTCATTTTGAATGATCTGCTTGTCATCGTTAGTCAAAATCCCATTACTCGCTTGCACTGACAATTCTCTGATTCTTGAAAGAGAGTCATTGATGCTTTCTAAGGAGCCTTCTGCTGTATTCAACAGGTTACCCATATCAGAAATATTGTTTACATTTTGGTTCGAGCCACTAATTTGGGCATTCATTTTTTCACTGATTGCTAGCCCTGCAGCATCGTCAGCAGCTCTATTAATTCTTTGTCCAGCAGAAAGTTTCATCATGGATTTTGCCATTTCACTATTTGCCATACTTTGAATCGTCATATTTCCACCACCTTATCTATTCACAAACAATTATCTATGATTCCTACAACGTAATCGTAGGATGTGCTGTTCTCTAGCAACGACAAAGCACGTACATACTAAAAAATGAGAACAAAAAAATTCCTTCATTCGGGGGACTGGCTGCCATCCTTGTAGGTAAGGCCCTCTAGTTTTGCGTCCCAATTTTTCAACTGGTTTGCCATTATCGTGTCAGAATTATTACTTTATAGGTATATACTACCATATTTTTTATAAAAACTCAACCTAATAATTACTTGAATTACTGCTAATACCTTATAACCCTAATAATAGTTACACGCAAACGTCTCCTTTGGTTCATGTACATTGTCATTTATCTGATAGTACTAGCTCCCTTGTTGAATACCCCCAGTTATTGATAACAATCTGGCTATTTCGCTTGAGTACCCTTTTACAAGACTTATCATATACTGATTAGTGACAAGTCTTTGGGAGGTGAAATCATGTCAAGAAAAGAGGAACAATTCCATAATCACGAATTTGTTGGCAGTACAAGATTAGCTGCACTGGAAGTTAATCCCCATAACCACCGATTTGCAGGAGTTTCAAGTGAAGCGATCCGTGTTAAGGGTGGACATGTTCATGAAGTAATAGCCGCAACAGACTTCTACGAAGGCCATTTACACGAATTTAAAGAAATATCTAGTCTTCAGATTCCCGTTGGTGATGGAAGACATGTCCATTTTGTAGAAGCTAGAACAACTGTAGATGCTGCTCATAAGCACGAACTAATTTTTGCTACCCTAATCGAAGACCCTATTGGTGAAGATTAAGCATCAAATATTAGTACAAGCCCATACAAAAGAATGAAACTTTATTTCGTACACAAAGTTTATGTAGATTTCTACCCCAGCTACGACGCTGGGGTAGACTCTCAAGAGATGCCTTGCGATTATATCAGGTAATACTCAATAATATCTCCATCTAATCCAAATCCATTTAATTAAGCCTTAATAACAATGAGCTCTAATAGGTCTTGTTGCAAATTCTTCACATTATATTTCATGGAAAACAATCGCATTAGTGGGACATTTTTCAACAGTATCAAGAACAATTTCCTTAATACTTAGATTAATGCCTTGCGTTTTTACCTGTGCCTTTTGTTCATTGATTTCATAAACTTCTGGAAGCATTTTTACACAAATGCCACATCCAATACAATATTCCTTCTTAATTTCAATCAGAACATCTGAAGTGTTTGCTGATTCTATTGCAAGCTCCTTTCTATCCACTAGTTTCCCTGTAATCCAAGCCATTGAAAGAATTGCGATCACCGTTAAAATCCATCGAACTCCCATGAAAGAGAAACCTAAAAATTTTACTTCATTGGCTAGCATCGGTACTTTTATAACTGCCCATGAACTTAGTATAATTACAATATTGGCAACACTTGCTCCTTTTGAAAGCAGCATTTTGCTAATCGGGAAAGCCGCATAGATCGGTCCAGCTGAAATACTTCCTAATACAAGTGAAAGTATATTCCCAAGGAATCCAGATTTTTCTCCAAAATGCTTGATGATTACCTCTTTGGGAATCAGTGCTTCAATCACGACTGTCAACAAGAAAATGACTGGTAGAATTTGAAACATTTCAATCAGATAATAAACACTGTTACTCATTGCTTTTGATGCCTTATCTGGCATCAGAATAAATAAGATTAGATAGATCATGCCTACTATCAATAATAACTTGTTTTTCTTTATTACTTGAGTCAATGTCATAGCACCACCCCCATTACTGCTGCAATGAATAATGCCGCAACAAAGCTGAGTAGATTTCTTGTAAGCGTAAATTTAAAACCAAATTCTTTTTTCTCAAGTGGAAACGTTACGACACCAACCATAGTTAAAGTTGTTAAAAACGCCACCGCTGGAACGATACTAGCACCTACATCAATGAAAGAACCCACTAAAGGAAATGCAACAAATGCAGGTACGAGAGTTATACTTCCTGCAATAGCAGCAATTACTGTTGCCATCACTGTGTTTTCTGACCCAAGCACACTTTTTATTGATTCTGGTGGTACAAACGTTAGTATCAATCCAATGATAAAGATGATTGCTATAATTTCTCCAAGCATATTTCCCATCATACCTTTCGATTTTTTCATCGCTTCGAATGTCTTCTTCTTACTTTTAATCAAAGATACAATTATTAATACAATTGATATACCCCAAAATGCGAGCGTAAAAACGTCCATTAAAATTCCCCTTTCTTATTGTTTAAAATAATTATATAATAAGAACAACAAAAATAGCGTTACCAAGGTAACACCAAAGGGAGAGAATTATGGATTTATTATCAATATCAAATACTTATTCGTTATTAAAACCAATCCCAATAGCATTATTAGAAGAAGCCTTTAACTCTAAAGCGCTGAAAATTAAGACCTACAGTAAGGATGAAATCATCCATTTTGATGGGGATATTTGTAGAATTGTAGAAATTTTATTATTGGGAAAAGTTGTAGTTGAACGTATTGATGAGTCTGGAAATTTGCTCATAATTACCGAATTCTATCCAGATGATATATTAGGTGGAAATCTCATTTTCTCTAAGAATCCTCATTATCCTATGACTGTTACCGCTAAATCAGATACTACAATACTAGAAATTCAGAAGGAATTACTCTTTGAATTATGTTCCACTAATAAAGATTTCTTGAAACTATTTTTAGAGTACATTTCAGATCATGCGCTTCTATTAGGTGATAAAATCAAGCATTATGTGAATCGCTCTATACGAGAAAGTCTGGTGGCTTATTTAAAAAATGCATATATGTTACAAAATTCGAATAAAATCATGCTCAATATGACAAAAAAGGAGATTGCTGATCGCATGGGTGTGCAACGAACATCTCTTTCAAGAGAACTTCAAAAGATGAAAAACGAAGGTCTAATCTTATTTGATACTGAATCTATAACTATTTTGGATACAAATATGATTAAGTAATGGTAATCTATAAAACCTCTTAATAGGTTAAATAAATGTAACTGTACATGCAAGTATTAAATTCCCGCAAAGATTCCTTCCACTTCTACGACAAGCCCTTCGAAGAAAAAGGAACGGCATAAACCAGATTCAAAAATGTTAAACCGGCCTATCCCGGCATTCTTAAATTCATACATCATTATCTTATTATACATCATATCTACGATCCAATATTCGTTAATTCCAGACAACATGTAACTGTTGAGCTTATCCACCATGTCCCTTGAACGGGTTGACTCTGAAAGAATTTCAACCACTAAGGCCGGTGTTCCCATATAGCGGCCTTTTTCATTAACTCCTTGGTTCAAATCACAAGCAACCAACAGATCAGGCTGAACAACATCCGGCTCTGTCAACCCCTTTTTCTTTAGGTGTAAATCAAAGGGCGCTGTAAAAGATTGGCATGGCTTACCTTGAAACCATGTCTGAAAGGTAAAACTAATCCGATTCACAATCATCTGGTGCATTACATTTGGAGAACTCATCAGGATTACTTCACCATTCATGTACTCAGACCGCTGACTACTCATTTCATTCATCACTAGATATTCTTCGTAGGAGATTTTCTTGCCACCATATACATAATCAATGGCATTTTCCTTAATTGTAAAATAGCGCTCCACATCTATAACATAGGGCGTTAATCTCGCTACCTTCTTGCCATTGCGAGTGATAACCACATCTGTATCTCTTTCCATAACTTCTTCCAAATACTGTCCAAAATTATTCTTCATTTCCGTAGCTGTTGCTTCCATATTCAATCTCTCCTTTCTCCTATAATTATTATAGCCAACGGATTAGCTAATGTCAAGTTTGTATAGCTAATCTATTGGCTACATAATATTGTAAATCATTTGTTTGCTGGTAATTCGTTATAAAAGCATTAGAATTCCCACTGACATCGAAAACAAAGCACTCCGCAACATCAACCTTATATATTCCCCTGAAACACTGTATCTGTATCCCTACATAAGTATTGAACGGCCTTTCGTCCCGTTTCTGCAGCTACAGGAAGTCCTCCGGGAATCATTATTCGCTGACCCGCAAAATAAACATTTTTTATGCTTTCGGGTTTGGAAGGATAACTTTCCATTTTGCTCCCTTTGCCCATTATTGACATCCATGAGCCTTTATATGAATGTAAATACCGTTCATAGGTCAAGGGTGTTGCTACATCGCAAACCGCTATTTTCCCGGCAGTCTGCGGAAATTTTTTCGCTAATATATGTGTAAATGCCTCTGCCAGCTTTTGTTTTTCGGCTTTATATGTGCCGTTTTCTTTACAGGCTTTCCAGAAATTATAGCTGTCTCCCACGATTATGGAGGTCACGGCGGTGCATCCTTCTGGTGCATATCCTTTGTAACCTGCATAATTATTGATACCAATGGTGTATTCCGGCACACCACCGCACAGAAGTGGCTCCTCTATCATAAATGTTAAACTTTCTGGCATATCAGACAAATCTGCCTCCACGCCCACACTAACAAAGGTATTGAGTACAGGTTTTATGCTTTCACGCATCTTTTGTGCCCAAGTCTCCCGAATAGGAGGGTCAAACAGTGTGTCGATAGCAACAAGTGTATCCTGTGTCACGATCACTGCATCTGACTTAATGTGTTCACCGTTGATGATTACTCCGCAAGCAACTCCATTTTGAACCGATACTTTACATACCTCTTTGCTGTATTGTATCGTGCCTCCTAAGGCTTCAAAACGCTTTGCCATTCGATCAGCCATACGAAGTGAGCCGCCTTCGGGATAGCCTCCATCTCCGGAAGATAACGTTGCGATAGTAAAAGCCATTGCAGTGGCATTGTAATCAGCGCCAGCTATGTTTTCAAACAGATTCTGTAAAAGTGGGCTCTTAAACCGTTCTGCAAATTCCTTTGATGTTTGATTTGCATAAAAGGATATTCGGGGAAGAGCGGGCAGCATACTAAAAAGCGACGATAACCCAAAAGAAGATTTATTCTTAACTTTTACGTTCTTGATATCCATAATAGGCATAGCTATTTTTGTGAATTTTTTTATGTCCTTGCAGAATTTAATAATTTCCTTTTCATCATCCTGTGAAATCTCTAAAAAGTGCTGCTGCATCTTATCTATATCTCGATAGAGATATGCAGTCTGTCCGTTATATTCAAATGCAACAAAAGGATCTCGGTTATAAATATTAACAGTATCATCCAAAGCACCCACTTCACGCCACAGCTTGTTAAGTTGGGTTTTTGATGACGAACCTGTCAACCAGTGCATTCCGCCCTCGAATAAATACCCCTTTCTTCGCCAGCTTGTGGAGGCGCCTCCTGGAATGGTATGACTTTCGTAAATTGTAACATCAAATCCGCTTTGAAGTGCGTAAACACCTGCTGTAAGCCCGGCAATTCCTGCACCGACAATAATTACTTTCTTCATTGTTATTTCCTCCTTATAATATCAATAATCCAATCACTTTCAGGGCAGGGTGTATCGGGATTCAGTGCTATTTGTTCTGCTATGCCTTGAATCGCACACCAATAAGCGACTGCCAATGCATTAGGATCCCCCTCCCGAATTGTACCATTTGCCTGACCTTTTTGAATTAACAGAGTTGTCGGCGTATAAATATCAAAATTCAGTAGCTTGTCTTTAATACCTCGCGGTGCTGCTTCGTTATAAAACGCCTGACTCATCAGGACAAACATTTTAGCGGTAAATGATTCCGTCTGCACATAGTGAAAAATCTGTTTAGCGGTACTCTCGAAAAACTTGATTGGCTCCATCTCTGTGAGAGCCATGACGCTCATTGGACCCGAAATACCAATCGTTATCAGTTCTTCATACAGCTTTTCCTTTGATTCAAAATAATGAAACAAAAGCCCTGCACTCATACCGACCTGCTTTGCAATATCGCTGATTTTTGTCGAAGCATATCCCTTTCGAATAAATATATCTAGCCCCGCCATAAGAATTTCATTCCGGCGTTTTTCTTTTTGATCTTCACGAACTCCCATAATATTGAATCTCCATTCATTGAATATATATTCAATATTACTCGCTAGTATACCCTTTGTCAAGAAAAAACAAAAGATTAACTATTTTGGTTACAAATATCCTCTTAATAGAAGTTTTATAACAAAAAAATCCTTGCATATCATAACAAGAATTTTCGTTAGTTACGTAGTTATATAGTTATTGTCCTATAGTGGCTATAATGGTTTTACTGGTAGGTAAATATCAATAATATGTTTTTTCTCTGGATGTTTGCTAGGATCATTCATATACATCTCAAAAACATACCCATCATCTGGCTGAAATCCACTGTTTGGAAGCCATTCACCATAAATATAATTCCAAGCATCCGTGTGTTCACTTTAATCAATCTCAAAATGGACAATTGCATATTTACCTGAAGGAATCACCATCTCTCCTATTTCAAAGTTTCCTGATACCTAAAACAATCTGTCGTATGGTCATTCACCAAACCCACGGCTTGCATATAGGCATAACAAATTGTTGAACCAACAAAGGTAAACCCTCTTTTTTTAAGATCTTTTGACATATAATCGCTGATTTCTGTTTTGGTTGGTACTTCTTGAGCTGAAGAAAAATTGTTGATCATAACTTGATCATCCACAAAATTCCATAGGTACTTTTCAAATGAGCCAAATTCCTCGACAACGACCAGAAACGCCTTTGCATTTTTACGAAAGCCATAAACCTTCAGACGATTACGAATAATTCCTGGGTCTAGCAAAATGTTTTCTAGCTCTTCATCCGTCATATTGGCAACTTCTATCGGATCAAATCCTTTAAACACCTTCTGGTAGTGCACTCTCTTTTTCAAAACGGTAATCCAAGATAATCCAGCCTGGGCACCTTCTAAACAGAGCATCTCAAACAGGTGTCGATCATCATGACTAGGTCTACCCCATTCTTCGTCATGATATTGACAATACGTTAGATCTGTACCAGCCCACCAGCAACGTTGTTTCTCACTTATACGCTTTTCCAAGTTTTCACCTTCTCTATAGGGATCCCTTTGTATCCATAATTTAAAACAATATTATAAGATTCTCTTAATTCTTACCTACCGTAAATACAAAATTAAATCAACTTTATTTTATCACACCAATTTTACAAACAAAAAATCCTTTTTGGGATGACTGCTTTTCTTAATTTCAATGGGATAAAGTATAATGTTTTGTTTAACCATTGTTTAGCAGTTGGAGGCCTAATTCCAACATCCTTTGCCATATCTGCATAATTTACCATTTGACTCGTTCGTGCAGCACGTTTTGAGGACGAAGCCAAAATCGCTAAATATGCTGGTCTTTTCAATATTGGGTTTGTTTAGATATTTAATGCAGCATAAATCTATATGCAAAATCATTGAGTGAACTTGTTATAACTTTTTGACCCAGTGTATTCGGATGCGTACCATCTTCGCAAAGCAGTTCCCCTATATTACCAGCTTTTAGGAAGGATTCCCTTAGGTCAATTAGTGGCACGTGAGTTTCATGTGCAATCTCTTCAATGATCCTTGAATAGCTTTCTTGATGATCATAAATTCTATTCACATTTCCAAGAAACTCTAGTATATTTGCTTTATTTAAATCCGCACAAAACCATTCAAAAAATCTTTGTGGCTCTAATGGAGGCAATGTCGTCATTATAGGTAAGATGCCTTTCCCCTTTAACATATTGATTATGCTATAATATGTTTCTTTAAAAAGCTCGATTGGCGTGTTAGGTAAATGAGTCATTTTTGGATTTTCTGAGATTGCATTCCAATTATAGTCACAGTCATTTCCACCATAATCCATTATAATTGCGTCACATTCCATATTGGTTTCTAGTCTTTTTTCTAACAGTTTCTTACCTTTTGTTACCGTACATCCCATATGGGAATAATTTTTTATCTGCATAGAATATCTTTTGCTTAACATTTCGATATTAATATGATTATCAACATGATATCTTTTGTTTAATGGATTAATTTGAACACCTTTTAAAATCGAATCACCAAATAATCCAATACTTAAACTCTTTCCCATCGTTTTCACCTCGCCATTTAGAATTCCATTTAATATAGTTTTTATTACTATATGTTATACTTTTTATAACCATATGTCAAGGTGTATATTACGATATGTTTACATCGTAAAACAGGACTAATTCGGTCAACGCTATATTCATAATCGCCAATATATTAGCCATTACTTGACATTATCCGCAATAAGAGATAATATATTATCTATGAACAATTATTTTTTAAGTCAAAAAACCCCTAAAGAAATTGATGAAGGAATAGCGCTTCGAATACGGAGCATCAGAAAAGCCATGAAGCTGACACAGGAAAAACTGAGCGAAAAATCAGGAGTAAGCTTGGGTTCTGTAAAACGGTTTGAACACACAGGTGAAATATCTCTTAGTTCTCTTACCAAAATCGCTATTGCAATGGAATGTGAAAATGATCTGGAAAGCTTATTTTCCGAAAGACCGTTTAAATCCATACAGGAGGTAATCGATGGACAGAATTAAAACAATATCAGTTCGGTATGATGGTAGACTTGTAGGCACAATGGCATTATACAAAAATTTTCAGGTTGCTTTTGAATATGACAAAGAATGGCTAAATACCGGATTTTCTATTAGTCCCTTTTCATTGCCTTTGGAAAAGAGGGTCTTTATTCCAAAAACTGATCCGTTTGAAGGCCTGTATGGTGTATTTGCAGACAGCCTACCTGATGGATGGGGTCGTCTTCTTGTGGACAGATTGCTCCTAAAAAACAAAATAAATCCACTCGAGATCAACAATATAAATAGGCTGGCAATTGTCGGTTCTTCAGGAATGGGTGCACTTACTTATGAGCCAGTTTACCACCTCGAAGGTATATCAAATACTTCCATGGATCTTGATACCATTGCCATAGAATGCGCAAATGTTCTTCGCACAGATTACTCAGATAATCTTGATGAATTGTTTAAACTTGGTGGTTCTTCAGGCGGTGCCAGACCGAAAATACTGACAGATATTAATGGTGAAGAATGGATTGTCAAATTCCCATCATCTGTGGATTCAAAGGATATTGGCGAAAAAGAATACAATTATTCCTTATGTGCAAAGGAATGTGGCATTATAATGGAGAAAACAAGACTGTTTCCTTCTGCAATATGCAACGGATATTTCGGAACACGCAGATTTGACAGAAAAAAGGATGTATCAGGTGCAACAAAGAAAATTCACATGATATCTGTTAGTGCACTTTTAGAGACAACACACCGAATTCCGAATCTTGATTACAATATTCTTTTAAGGCTTACATTAGAACTGACGAAGGACTTTGCTGAGGTTGAAAAATTTTACCGCCTCATGTGCTTTAATGTATTCTCACATAATCGGGATGATCACTCCAAGAACTTTTCTTTTCTTTATGATGATACTGCCAACAGATGGAATCTATCACCAGCTTATGACCTAACATACAGCTCCTCTATCGGAGGAGAACATGCTACCTGTATAAATGGTAACGGAAAGAATCCAGGTATGAAAGATATACTGGAAGTCGCAAAAAATGTTGGCCTTAAGGAAGTAAAGTCAAAAATGATTGCTATGGAAATCAAAGAGATTGTTGAGAAGTTCAACTTAAAGTAAGTGCAAATGTGGTTGTTAACCTACAAAAGGCGAATTTTAAACTCCTTAAAAAACAGTTAAAAAATCGCCTTTTTCTATCATCCTATAGCAATAACCCTTTTGGTTGCTATTGCAATAACTCTACCCTAAACGTCCTCGTAAAGTCAAGTTTTAAAACGTCCTTATCCGATTTTAAGTCCTTACTCAATAAGAATTTCATGAACACGTTCTGGATAATCTGTAATGATACCATCTACTCTGTATTTTAATACTTCACGAATATTTTCATCCAAATTTACTGTCCAGACCCATACTTCTCTATTTAGCTTGTGGGTGTTTTTGACAAAAGCATCTGAAAGCATATATTGATGAATCGTATAAAAATCTACGTCTAGTAAGCTGAGATTACCAATAGAAGCATATAATATTGCCCCTATTTTAATTTCTGGATTTATCGAACGAATCTCTTTGAGAATTTTCTGATCAAAGGATTGAATATATGTATCGTCAATCATATTATTTCTTTCAACTAATTCAACTATCTTCTCTGCCATTTCCTGATCAGATCCATAATTTTTAATATCTATAATCACTTTGGCTTTTTTATCGATTTCAAGTAAGGCTTCCTCTAATGTGGGAATCTTTTCATCTAGATAACTATTTTTGAACCCTATGTAGATATCTTTAATTATACTGTAATTCAGATCAGCTACCCTTTCATCCTTCCCTGCTACTCTTTTCAAGGTTCTATCATGGTTTAATACCAAAACACCATCCTTTGATATCTGCACATCAATCTCTATAACCTCTACACCTAACTCTATCGACTCTCGAATGCTACTAATGGAGTTCTCAGGTGCAAGATGATAACCCCGATGGGCAGCCACAACGATATCCCAGTTAAATATTTTTTCTGTATAAGAGTAATTGAACAGGAACATGATCGTTAAGTAAATCACTACAACAAATGAAAAGAGATACTTTCTTGACTCAAAAAATTGTATGACCTTATTTTCTATTTTCATTAGCTGAGGATGAGATTTTAACATTACCTCATCTATTGGCTCTTCCTTTTGACAAGTGAAATAATAAAATAAATTAGTTACAAATATTACATTGATTGGCATGATTAGAATCACTAGCAAATATGTTATATAACTTGATAAAGTCAGTGCGTAGTTGCTTACTAATGGATTTGTGATACTATCCATAAACCATTTAATGAATCCAGTTAATAAATATATTGATGTAATCCCTATAAAAAAAACTACTATGTTGAAAATGATTAAGTATACAAAAATACGGATTTCATTTTTTCTAGTGATTCTAATACTCGAGAGCATCGCCTTTGATCCCTTGAGACCTTTAATTACAATAAAATGGATCGTAAAAATACTCCGTATAAACAAATAGATACATAAAAATAAAATTATTATATTTAGAATAAGGTATATCTTAGAGCCATTTAATTGACTTGTAATCAAAATTGGAAGATTTATTTTTTCTTGAATGATTTTCATAAAATTCAAGTTAAGGGGCAAAATGATTAACATAAAAAAGGGAACAATCTGAAATATACTCAGTCCAAATAGCTTTGGTACTCTTTTTAATACAAACAAAAGTGAATTGAGTACATCTACCTCTTGATTGAAATACTGTTTTTGAGATATTACTATGAGCACTCCTGCTTCTACAAAAACAATGATGACACACAATATAAAGATCACTATTATTCCAACAAGTCCTTTATAACTCATAGCGGCCTGGTAGACCTCTTTGTTATAATACGTGGACGCTCCCATCCACCTCAATAACATTTTATAGATATATGTTAATATAGGCACCCAAATAAAACTTGTAAAAATGATAACTATAAACTCAAAAACAATATATTTTTTAAAATTTTCACAAAAACTTTTTATACTGCAGCCTAATAACCGAAACATTGCATTCACCTACATTCGATCATCTATTTTTACAAATGATATTTTTTCGATCAGATTTTTTCTTTCAACACTTCATTCTATTTTTCACGCATTACGTGCAACAACTAACTATTCATTCACCCGAAAGGTTAGTCCAGGGTAAATCATAGATTCACACTGATCGTTCACATTAAAAGCCTTCGTTTCCACAATGCCATAACCGTATTCCCTGGGGATAGTACTTCGACTAGCAATCGTGGTATACCCGTATATCTACCACTCTCGTTCGTATCCTCTTTCCAATTACAAATAATCAACAGGTCTGGTTGGACAATGTTTGTGAACTTATTATTCCCTCTACGAAGCAATGTGACATCGAAAGGCGACTCAAATACGTCACAAGGTTTTCCTGTTAAATAACGATCAATTTCAATGTGGAATCGCGAAACAACGCGTTGATGATAGACATTAGGGGATCCCAACATGTACACTTCACCATCAATATATTCGTAACGATTATTAGCCTCTTCATTCATGTTTTTAAATTCTTCATAAGTCATCTGAACTCTACTCAGATTATATGCTTCCATCGCTTCAGCAACACGGCCTGGTTCATAAGCTTTATGCATTGAGGCATCCACATCGAATACCTGACGTAAATTAGCTGAACTTTCTATGATTTCATCTTCTTTTGTATGATTCAATAATTTTGCAATGATTTCGCCATTTTTAGTAATGTACACTGGCTCAGTTGAACAAAGCCTTAAATACTTGCCAAACGAATTTTTAATGTCTGTGGATGTCACTTTCATACGAACCCTCCTCGATTAAATTTCTAATTCGAACTTAGTGTATAATTTACACTTGCGTTATTATATCCATTTTAACTAATTTAGCCATTTTAGTCAATGGGGCGAGTGATAATCATTCATGAACCACACACTATTGCAACTTTCTATCGTGAAAGATTTAGCATTCTGGGGAATATCCAACATAACCTGACTTAATTCCATATATTATTATTAAATAGCATCTAATAAATGAAACATTCTTGTCCTCTTTTTCATATGATGTACTGTAGCATAATATCTTATTGAAAAGAGGTGAAACATTTGTCAAACAAAAAAGAAAAGCAAGCAACTTTAGCAAAAAAACCAGTTACTGGAACAATTGAAGCAGGAAATACCATATACCGTGTATTTGTAGAAGACATTCAAGGATCTGGAGTTGGTCTTTATACTGCAACCACTGGTCCTAATCATCCTGCTGGTGACGGTTTAAGTGTACTTTTTGGAAATGGCTCCCCTGGTACCTCCTTTAACACCTTCCGTTCTTTTACAACCAATACAGATTATACTGTAGTAAATACGTTCACTACACCGCCATTTACACTATTCAATATTGAACCTTATGCAAGTACTCAACCAATTGGAACAACGGGTGTTCGTACGACTTACATATTACCAGGTCCCCCTATTTCGCCAGATGAATTAATTATAGTTCAAGATGTTAACGTAATAGGAACTACTTTTAATGATTCCTACATTGAAGTAAGCGTAGGGATTACAAATGACGGAGATATACCTGCCCAAATTGGTATTCGTTATCTTTGGGACTTTATCATTCTTAGTGACGACGGACCAACCTTTCAAGCACTGCTGCCAAATGGTCCAGTATTAACCAATGAAGCTGAATTTACTCCTCCAACCTTTGAAGCTTATCAGATGGTGGATAATGATACAAATCCATCACCGCCCTCCTTCATTGTATATGGAACCGCCCTTGGTACAAGCCAATTGCCAGTTAGCATTGCACCAAGTAAAATACAATACGCAAGTTGGTCTGGTAGTGTAGTTACAGCATTTGACTATGCAACCGATCCGAATAAAGATATAGCGGATGAACCAATAAACGATACTGCAGTCCTTTACTATTGGGGTCATAATACGAATAGTGCAGTTATTCTTGAGGCTGGTGGGGGCTCTTTCACCAGGACAGCAGCATTATTTGCAACAAAGCCTGGCATTGTACCACCGTTTATTAACAACAACATATGCGCTGAGTTTATAAGAATATTTGGTGCATGCCGACAAGAAGCAGAAAGGACTATGACCTTCCGTATTCCTGAATTAAAGCTCCGAACCTATTTAGGTTGTTCTATAAAAAGTAGGCGCTGTTTTGTTTTAAGAACCAGTGAACCTAATGAAGCGGAGATCGTTGAAGCAATAATATTACTATCCTTCGTGTTAGATTATCAGATTAGTATTAGTGGTCGAATCAGACATATTTTTAGATTATTTAATTTTACCACTACGACCTCAATACTAGCACCAGAAGGTACTCGTGTTAGTTGTGAAATTCTTGAGTCATCCTGTGAAAGTACCGTATCGACTAATTGCTTAATTCAAACAACAGTTCAAGCAACTGTTTTAGTTCGATCCAAGGGTATCGAAACGACTATACTACCTTTTGTAGCAGGTTGTCCTACCAGTTTGTGTAACCCCGAAGCATAGAAGAAAAAATAAAAGGGCTGATGCAAATCTAACACATTGTTAGAGATGCAGCAGCTCTTTAAAAATCTAATCTATAGCTTCCTCAAGTTGATATTTTATTGGCCACTTCATATTGATCAGAAGTCATAGCATCACCTCATCTAGTTTTACAACTGCGTATATTTTTTGCTTGTCCCCTTGGCTTTTTCCACTGGATATTTTTCTCGGTTCTTTTCAATCTTCTTAAGGGTCGCTTCCTTTAAATCAATTCCTATGCAATCAGCCATTAACAAGCAATATAAAAAAAATCCGCTAAAATCCAAAGGAATGGTTATATCTATTTCTAATATTAATTAACCACAAAATACCTCAATAAAGCTATGGTGTAACTAACACGTGAATCCATTTCTTGGTAACAAATCTTTTGTAGACAATCACAGCCTTCACCACTTCTTCGAAATAGGAAACACCAATTAAAAGCGGAATACTAATTGGCAGGAAATAAACAGCCGCAAAGGTTGCCGGAACACCAATAACCCAGACGGTTATAGCATCTACAATCATACAGTAGGTCGTATCGCCTCCACTTCTGAGAACCGATATGAACATAATATAATTAAAATTACGAATCGGTAGATAAATGCTCATCACGACAACACAAGACATTGCTAGTTTCAGTGTATCCTCTGATAAATCGAGAATAACATTTAAAAATGGACTTATTGCAATCATAAGAATTCCTATTAGAATCGCCATCAATACCCCTGCTTTTAACGTCATTTTTGCATAAGTAAATGCTATTTTGTCGTCTCCTCTACCAATTACATTGCCAATTAAAACTGCCGCAGCTCCACCAAATCCGGTAAAAATAGCCCAACATAAGTCTGTTAAAGTCATGGAGATCTGCATTGCTGCCATGGAACTTGCACCCAACTTACCATAAGCTATGTAATAAACAGAAGTTCCGACAACCCATAGCCCTTCATTGATGATGACTGGAAGAATTGTCTTTAAGATTTTATTGAACAGTTCTCTTGAGAATACAAACAACTCACGAATTTTTCCATTTAACGGATGCGTACGATCCAAATAGATAAAGCACATTAAAATAACAAATTCTAGCAGTCTCGAAATAAAAGTTGCAATAGCTGCCCCTTCAACACCTAAACTTGGAAAGCCAAAATGTCCTTCGATTAATAGATAATTAATAAAGGTATTGAGTAAAATGGATATAATGCTCCCAATCATGGGAACTTTGGTTCGATGAACACATCGACTTGCATTACTAAATGCGAAAGTTAAGGTCATTGCCAGGTAGGAAATCGAAACGATACGTAAATAGCTGCTTCCCAGTTCAATAACCTTAGCATCCTTAATAAATACGGCCATCACCATTTCAGGAGTCAAAAATGCCAAGCCAAAAAACACAGCACAAACACCCGTCCCAAGAATGATCCCCATGCCCAAAACGCTTTGGATATTTTTATGGTCATTAGCGCCATAGTACTGGGATATAAAAATTGATGTCCCACTATTGATGCCAAACATGATAACTAACATAATGAATAGAAATTTATTCGCAATTGCAACTGCAGCAAGTGCTTGCTCACCTTGACTGCTGATCATAATGGTATCTACCATATTGAGGGATGTACTTACCAGATTTTGAATCATAATAGGTAGACCCAGTATAACCATTTGCTTGTAGAAGCCTTTTAAGACATTTGTTTTTAGTTGAAGTTCCATTTTATCCTCTCTATCTTATATAAAAATAGTTGCCAGCAAAAATCTCGAGATCTATAGATCATCTCAAGATTACATCAATAGAACAACTAACTATTCATTCACCCGAAAGGTTAGTCCAGGGTAAATCATAGATTCACACTGATCGTTCACATTAAAAGCCTTCGTTTCCACAATGCCATA